>NZ_PSWK01000029.1:0-39019 GCF_002932735.1 Rathayibacter sp. AY1B7 | reverse complement strand
GGGGCCGCGCGGCGCCGGCCCGGCCTCGCATCGGCCTGCTCCGATGCGTCACGAACGGCTCCTTCCGCCCTCCCGAAGCGACCGTTCGTGACGCATCGGAGCAGGCCGATGCGAGGCCGGGACGTCGCGGCGGTGCCGAGCGCGAGGCGGCGGCGCGGGCGCGCCTGCGGACGAGCGGGCGCCGAGGGGTCACGAACGGTCGCTTCGGAAGGGAGGAAGGGACCGTTCGTGACGCATCGGAGCAGGCCGCGGCGAGGCCGGGACGTCGCGGCGGCGCCGAGCGCGAGGCGGCGGCGCGAGCGCGCGTACGGACGAACGGGCGCCGAGGGGTCGCGAACGGTCGCTTCGGGAGGACGGAAGGAGCCGTTCGTGCCGCATCGGAGCAGGCCGAGGGCACGGACGGGGCATTGCGGCGGGGATCCGCGCGAGGCGGCGGCGCGGGCGGGCGCTGATCCGTCGCTCACGGCCTGCGGAGGAGCGCAGGACGGGCCGTCCGCGACGGATCGGAGCGGGCCGGGCGCGACTGGGCGCCGCATGCGGAGCGAGCGCGGGCCTGCCGGAGGGCGCCGGGCGTCGATCCGTCACGAACGGCCCGTGCGGGAGGACGGAACGGGCCGTCAGCGACGGATCGGAGCGGGCGGCCGGAGGCCGGGCCGACGGAGCGGAGCGGACAGCAGCGCCCGTCGGCGGAGCGGGCGGCGCCGCGGCCGGTCAGCGACGGGTGGGAGCGGGCCGCCGGAGGCCCGGACCGACGGAGCGGAGCGGACAGCAGCGCACGCGGGCGGGGCGGGCGGCGCCGCGGCCGGTCAGCGACGGCTGGGAGCGGGCGGCCGGAGGCCCCGGCCGACGGAGGGGAGCGGACAGCAGCGCACGTCGGCGGAGCGGGTGGCGCCCCGGCCGACGGCCCGGCGGACGGCCCGGCGGGCGGCCGGTGGCGCGAGGTGCGCTCGCGCGGGGCGCGGCGGCGGGGGCGCGCCTACTCTCGCGGGATGACTGCGACGGCTCCGCGACTCCGGCACGACCGACTGGTCGCCCCCGACGTGCTGCGCGGAGTGGCGGTGGCGGCCATGCTCGTCGCGCACGCGATGCCGCTCGTGCCGAGCGCGCGCACGGGAGTGGTCGGGTTCCTGGCGTGGAACGTCAACGATCTCGCGTCACCGCTGTTCGCGCTGGTGATGGGGATGTCGGCGGCCCTGGTGCTCGCGCGGCCCGGTGCCTCCCCCGGGCGGGTGCTGCTGCGGAACGCGATCCGCGGCGCGGTGCTCGTGGCGCTCGGCGTCTGGCTCGAGACCTGGGGCAGCTGGATCGCGATCGTGCTGCAGTACCTCGGCGTCGTGCTCGTGCTCGGCACGCCGCTGCTGCTCCTCCGCTCCCGGACGATCGCCGCGCTGGCCGCTGTGCTCGCGCTCGCCGCCGGGCCCGCGAACGCCGCGGTCGCCGCCGCCGCACCCGGCTCTCCGCTCGCCGTCTGGCTCTTCACCGGGCCGAGCTACCGCGCGACCAACCTGCTCCCCTTCTTCCTCCTCGGAGCCCTGCTGCTGCGGCACGGCGCGCAGCGCGACCGGCTGCTGCCGGTGCTCGCGGCGGTCGCGGTCGTCGCGTACCCGGTGCGGCCGCTGGTCGCGCTCCTGCTCGGCGTGGAGTCGCCCTCCGGCAGCCTCCCGGACACCCTGCACGACCTCGGGCTCGTGCTCCTGGCCTACGTGGCGGTGGTGCTGCTGACCACGTCGCGCTCCACCGCGGTCCAGCGGCTGCTGGTGCCGCTCCGGGCGATCGGCACGCTCGCGCTCTCGGTCTACGTGCTGCAGGTCGCTCTCGTCGCGGCGCTCGCGCGGGCGGGCCTCGGCTACTCCGCCGACACTCCGCTCGCCGCTCTCGCCCTCGTGCTCGGGCTGTGCGCGGCCGCCGTGCTGTGGTGGCGGTTCCTCGGTGCGGGTCCCGTCGAGCGGCTGACGGCGCGGCTCACCGGGCTCGTGCCGCGCTGAGCCGCCCGGCCGCCCGGCTGGGTCCGCGGCGAGGACCTGAGCCCGCTGCGGTCCGCGGCGAGCTCGCCTGAGCTCGCGTCGGTCCGCGGCGAGCTCGCCTGAGCTCGCGTCGGACCGCGGCGACCCCGGCTGAGCCCCCGACACCCGACGGCCCGCGCACGGGCCGCCGGGCGTCCCCTCCCTCAGCGCGCGAGCGCCGACGCCTCCTTCGCGAGGGCCGGGCCGTGCGCCGCGAGCACCAGGTCGCGCACCGCGGTGGCCGGGAGCGACGCGGCTCCGGCCGGCAGCAGGTCCGCGTCCGAGGCCAGCACGAGCGGGGTGTCGGCCGATGAGGACGGCAGCCTCCCGTGCGTGCCGCGCACGAGCGACGCGTCCAGGGGCACCAGGTTCATCGCGTAGCGCAGCCCCAGTGCCTTCTTGGCCAGGTTGCCCGCCGCCTTCGCCTTCACCAGCGGGTCGGCCGGATCGAAGAAGAGCTCGGCCGGGTCGTAGCCGGGCTTGCGGTGGATGTCGACGCCGCGGGCGAAGTCGGGCGCGCGGTCGTCGTCGAGCCAGTAGTAGTAGGTGAACCACGCCCCCGGCCGGGCGACCATGACGAACTCGCCCGAGCGCTCGTGGTCGAGGCCGTAGCGGGCCTGCGCCTCCCGGTCGAGCACCTCGTCGACGCCGTCGAGCCCCTCGAGGATCGAGCGCACCTGCGGCAGGTCCGCCGCGTCCTGCACGTAGACGTGGGCGACCTGGTGGTCGGCGACGGCGAACGCGCGCGACGTCCACGGGTCCAGCTGCTCGCGGCCGTCCTGCACGTAGACCTCGAGCAGGCCCTCGCGGCGGAGCGCCCGGTTCACGTCGACCGGGGTGTCGGCGTCGGCGATCCCGTACTCGGCGACCACGATCACCGACGCGCCCAGCGCCTCCGCGTCGTCGAGCAGCGGAGCGAGCACCACGTCGAGCTCCGACGCGGCCCGGCGCGCCTCGGGCGAGTCCGGACCGAAGCGCTGGAGGTCGTAGTCGAGGTGCGGCAGGTACGCCGTGGTCAGCTCGGGCGGTCCGGAGCCGTCTCCGGCCAGCACGTGCCGGGTCGCGTCGACCATCCACTGGGTCGAGCGGAGCGACGCGGTCGGCCCCCAGTACTGGAACAGCGGGAAGGCGCCGAAGCGCGAGACCAGCTCGTCGTGCAGCGCCGGCGGGCGCACGTACGCGTCCGGCGACTTGCGGCCGTCGGCGTGGTAGATCGGGCGCGGAGTGACGGTGACGTCGGTCGTCGCCCCCATCGCGTACCACCAGCCGATGTTGGCCGCGCGGTACGGCTCCCCGCTCAGCCGGCGCGCGGTCTCCCAGACCTTCTCCCCCGTGACCAGGCGGTTGTGCTGGCGCCACAGGTGCACCTCGCCGAGGTCGCGGAAGTACCAGCCGTTGCCGACGATCCCGTGCTGCGCGGGCATCGAGCCGGTGAGCATGGTCGACTGCACGCTGCAGGTGACCGCGGGCAGGACCGTGTCCAGCGGCAGGCGCCCGCCCGCGCGGGCCAGCCGCGAGAGGCGGGGCATGTCGGCGAGCGCCGTCGAGGTCAGCCCGACCACGTCGAGCAGCAGCACGGGCCTCACAGCGCCGCCGCCTGCGGGAGGAGGGGCGCCAGCAGCGCCTCTCGGGAGGCGGGCGTGAGCAGGTGCGCGGCCGCCCAGGCGAGCTCGGCGCCGATGCCCGTCGAGAGGTCGCTCGGGGCGTCGGCGAGCACCGACCAGGTGTAGGTCTCGACGTCGAGGTGGATCTCGTCGTACGGCCAGGCGGCGTCGACCGCCGAGACCGCCTCCGCCAGGACGGCCGTGGTCGCCGAGAGCGGCGCCTCCGGCCGGTGGTGCAGCGGCACGTGGAAGTGCACGCGCCACGGGCCGGTGCCGGGGAGCGTGTCCAGCGCCTCGGGCAGGTCGTCGACGCGGAGCACTCCGTCGATCCCGTTCTCGCGGGTCTGGTGCAGGTAGCGCTTCTCGACGAACGGGGTGAGCGCGGCGCGGCCCGAGGGGTCCTCCAGGTGGAGCGCGGCGGAGGCCTGCACCTTGACCACGCGCAGGCCCGCGTCGCGGATGCGGCGGACGGCCGAGGCCGGGTCGGCGAAGGAGACGGCGAGGTGGCAGGTGTCGAGGCACACGCCCACGTACGCCGGGTCGACCACTCCGATCCGCGGGTGCAGCCAGTCGACGACGTCGTCCACGGTGTCGAGGATGCAGCCGGGCTCGGGCTCGATCGCCAGGCGGATCGCGTGGCCGGTGGAGCGGCGCAGGTCGCGCAGCTCCTCGACGAGCCGGGCGAGGTTCCGGCAGGCGGCCTCGTCCTGCTCCCGCCCCCAGCCCTCGCGCCAGCCCAGCGGCAGCGTCGAGATGCTGCCGTCGGCGCCGGCGGGCAGCAGGTCGGCCAGGATCCGCGCGCAGTCGATCGTGTACTGCAGGCGCTCCGGCGTGGTCCAGTCGGGGCGGTAGACGTCGAGCTTCACGACCTCGGCGTGGAACGCGGCGTACGGGAACGCGTTGAGCGTGCGCACCTCCAGGCCGTTGCGCTGCAGGGCCGCGCGGAGGACGGCGCGGTCCTCGGCGCTGGCGACCAGGCGGGCCGCGAGGTCACGCGGGATCCACAGGCCGACTCCGACCAGGGCGAGCCCGGCGGCCACGCGCGCGGGTCCGGCGTAGACGTCGAGCTGGCGGACGACTCCGGCCAGGTCCTCGGCGGGATGGACGTTGGTGCAGTAGGAGAGGTGCATCACACGACCTCCGCCACGCGCGGCGCGCCCCGGAGCACGGAGTTGCCCTCGAAGGTGCGGCCGGCCGACTCCTGCACGTCGAAGCCCGCGACGGGCGAGAGGTCCAGGCGTCCGCTCTGCCCGTAGAACTCGACCGGGTTCTGCCAGAGCAGCCGGTCCACGTCGCCCGCGCTGAAGCCGGCGACGAGGAGGAGGCGGCCGGTCTTCGCGGTCGTGAGCGGGTCGGAGCGGCCCCAGTCGGCGGCGGAGTTGACCAGCACGCGGTCCAGCCCGATCCGCTCGACCAGCGTCACCAGGCGGGTCTCGTCCATCTTCGTGTCGGGGTAGATGGAGAAGCCCATCCAGCAGCCGGAGTCGCGGACCGCGTCGACGGTGACCTCGTTGAGGTGGTCGACGAGGACCCGCCCGGGCTCGAGCCCCGAGTCGGCGACGACCTCGAGGGTCCGGCGGGTGCCCGACTCCTTGTCGCGGTGCGGGGTGTGCACCATCGCGGGGAGGCCGTGCTCGCCGGCGAGCTCGAGCTGCTGGCGGAAGACCTGGTCCTCCTCGGGGGTGAGCGAGTCGTAGCCGGTCTCGCCGACCGCGACGACGCCGTCCTTGGCGAGGTAGCGGTCGAGCTCGGGCAGGACGGCCCGGCAGCGCGGGTCGTTCGCCTCCTTCGGGTTGAGCCCGATGGTGCAGTGGTGGCGGATGCCGAACTGCGCGGCGCGGAAGCGCTCCCAGCCGATCAGGGCGTCGAAGTAGTCCGTGAACGAGCCGACGTTCGTGCGCGGCTGGCCGAGCCAGAAGGAGGGTTCGACGACCGCGCGGACGCCGGCGTCGAACATCGCCTGGTAGTCGTCGGTGGTGCGGGAGGTCATGTGGATGTGCGGGTCGAAGATGCGCATCGTCGCGCCTTTCTCATCGGTGGTGGTGCCGCGCGGTCGGGGCGGCGTTCGGGGGGCGGTCAGCTCGGCAGGAGCACCGCCAGATCGTCCGGGAGGGGGCGCCCGGCCGCGCGGCGCTCGTCCGCGAAGCGGCCGGCCATCGCGCGCAGCTCGGCGTCGCTGCGCTCCTCCAACCCGGCGACCGCCGCGAGCGGGACGCCGAGGAAGACGAGCTTGAGCACCCCGTGCCGCCAGGCGTGCGCGTCGAGGTGGCGGCGGGCGAAGGAGCCCATCGCCGCGGCGACGAGCCGGGTGTCGTTGGCGCGCAGGGCGTCGGCGGTCAGCTCGAGGCCGGCGAGGGTCGTCGCCGGTCCCGGGTCGCCGAGGGCGTTCAGCCCGGCCAGCACTCCGCGGCGCTCGGCGCCGTCCCCGCCGCGGTAGAGGCGGAGGAGGAGAGCGGCCAGGTCGTCGTCGCCGAGCGCCTGCGCCGCGGCCTGCACCAGGGCGGCGCGGGCCGCGTCGTCGTGCGTGCCGTGGACGAGGCCGTGCGGGTCCTCGGCGGGCCGGAGCGGCTCGCGTCCGGCCTCGCGGCCCGCGGCGGGGAAGAAGCGCTCGATCCGCGACGGGCGCTCGAGGACGGCGGAACGGGCGGCCGCGGTCCACGGGTGCTCGGCGTGCGAGGAGGCGCCGCCGAGCGCCTCCTCCATCGCCGCGAGGCTCGCCACGGCCAGGCGGGGCGCGTCGTGCGAGTGCCGGGGCAGCTCGACGGCGGCGATCCCGCGGTAGCCGATCTCGGCGAGGGTCGCGAAGGCGGCCGCGAGGTCGAGCGATCCGGTGCCGAGCTCGAGGTGCTCGTGCCGCCCCGGGAGCATGTCGTCGACCTGCACGTTCAGGAGCAGGTCCCCGGCGCTGCGGAGGGCTCCGACCACGCCGTCCGGCTCCACCACGACGCAGTGGCCGAGGTCGACCGTCAGACCGACCGACTCCGGGTCGCCGAGCTCGCGGCGCAGCAGCAGCGCGTCGGCGACCGTCTCCACCAGCATCCCCGGCTCGGGCTCGACGGCCAGCCGCACACCGTGGCGCTCGGCCGTCGCGACGACGCCGCGCATCCGCTCGACGAGCAGCCGCCAGGCCGCGGCCGCATCGGCGCCCTCCGGCACGACCCCCGACCAGAGGGAGACGGCGTCGGCGCCCAGCAGCGCGGCGATCTCGATCGCGCGCTCGAGGAAGCGGACGCGGGGGCCGGCCTCCTCGTCGACCAGCGTGGGGCGGTGCTTCGCGAACGGGTCGAGCAGGTACCGCGCGCCCGTCTCGACGACCACGCGCAGGCCCAGCTCGTCGAGCCGCGACCGGAGCGCCAGCGTCCGCTCGCGCCAGTCGGCCGCGAAGGGATCGAGGTGCGGGTGCCCGAGGGTGAGCGCGACGGCGCGGTACCCCGCGGCGTGGATCACCGTGAGCGCGTCGTCGAGGGTGTGGTCGGCGAAGCCGTTGGTGCCGTAGCCGAGGACGGGTCCGGTGGCGCTCATGTGATGTCCGCCGTCCGCGGGCGGCGGAGCAGGAGGGAGCCGATCGCGTCGAGCGCGAGCAGCGCCGCCCCCAGCTCGGGACGCTTCAGACCGGCGAGCGCGGCCTGCAGCGGGATCATCCCGGTGATGCCCGCGCGGGTGGCCGTCCGCGCGGCCGCGGCCGTCGGCGTCCGCACGGACTGCAGCTGCGCGGTGAGCACGAGCAGGAGCCAGCGCCCGAGGCCCGCGGCGACGACCGCGGCGGGGGCGGCCCGGCGCTCGGCCAGAGCGCCGGCCGCGGTGGACAGCGCGATAGCCACGGTCCCGGCCGAGACCGCTCCCGCCGCGACCGGGGTGGTGCCGTGCACCTCGCCGCGCGAGAGCACGGTGACGCCGAGCGTGTGCGCGGCCACGGCGGCGGAGGCGGGGGCCGCCGCGCGCACGCCGTCGACGCCCGCGCCGAGCAGCACGTCGAGACCGCGGCAGGCCGCCATCACGACCGGGCCCAGCGGAGTCGGCTTCGCGAGCAGGTCGTACGACCAGATCCCGGCCGCGAGCGGCAGCGAGAGCGCGAGCGAGCGCCGCCCGTCCACGACGGCCGCCACGGCGATCCCCGCCGCGGTCAGCGCGGCCGCCGTGCCCAGCGCCGCCGAGCGCCGGATGCGCCCCGAGGGGATCGGCCGCTCGGGCCGCTCCCGGGCGTCGAGCTCGGCGTCCGCGTAGTCGTTGAGCGCCATGCCCGCCGAGTAGAGCAGCGCGGAGGACAGCGGGAGCGCGACCGTGCGCGCTCCCACTCCGCGGCCCGCCCACGCTCCGCCCGCGACGGTGTCGCCGATCACGGTCAGCGCGGCCTTCGCGCGGACGAGCTCGAGGTAGTCGCGCAGCTCAGCCATCGCTCCGCGTCCCGCTCGTCACCGGGGTGCGGCGCTCGGCGACGAGGGCGCCGGTGCGGGCGGACCAGGCCACCAGCTCCGCGGTCTGCTCGGCGAAGCCGTGCACGTCGCTGCCCCACGGGTCCTTGAAGAAGAAGCCGAGCTCGCCGACCGGGCCCGAGACGCCGGCCTCGTCCGCGAGCGCCAGCAGGCGGGCGAGGTCGAGGATCAGCGGCGCCGCGAGGGCCGAGTCGTACGCCGACCAGATCGTCTGCACCGTGATCCGCGAGCCGAGGAAGCCCTCCGCGTGCACGTGGTCCCAGGCGGTCTTGACGTCGCCGAGGTCCGGGACGTTGTCGATGTGGAGCGGAGTGACGACGTCGTCGCCGAGGAGGCTGCGGAGTCCGCGGTTCTTCGAGACGAGCTTCGAGCGCACCGCCTCCGGGTCGGCGAGGGTCTGCCCGTCGCCGCCGCCGAGGAGGTTCGCGCCCGCCCACGAGAGCACGCGCATCCCGCGCGCCGTGAACATCGGCGCGAGCACGCTGCGGAGCAGGGTCTCCCCCGTCTTGCCGTCCTGGCCGGCGATCGGGATCCCGGCCTCGGCGGCCCACTCCTCCAGGGCCGGCAGAGCCAGCGCGGTCGAGGGAGTGAAGCAGGCGTAGGCCGCGCCCGCGACGACGGCCGAGAGGGCGGCGATCGAGCTCGGCGGCAGGAGGCGCTCGCCCGGACGCGCCAGGGCGGCGCGCAGAGCGGCGAGGTCGTGGAACTCGGGACGGTCGGCCGGTAGCACCTCGGTCGAGGCGACGTCGATCACGACGACCCGGGCGAGGCCGTGGCGCTCGCGGAAGGCGACGATGTCGGCGGCCCGGCGGTCGATCTCCTCCTGCTGCGACGCGGCGTCGGCGGGGGCGAGGCGGATCTCGGCGTCGGTCGCGTCGATCCGGTCGGCCACCTCGGCGACGACCGAGGTCGGGAACATGCCGCCGGCCGCGAGGCCCGTGGCCTTCTCGAGCAGCGGGGTCGGCGAGACGTCGTGGCCGCCGATGACGATGTCGGCGAACCCGGCGAGCGGGACGTCCTCGAAGGCGGGGGTCGCGGTGGCGCAGCCCGAGCTGGGCGCGGCTCCGGCGGCGATGGCGTGCAGGCCCACGGCGGCCGTGGTGGCGACGCTGCCCCGGGCCCCGATCAGCCAGAGGCCGATGCGCCCGCTCGATCGGGGGGCGCCTGTGGTGGTGGTGTCGGACGAGGTCATCGTTCTCTCCTGTCTGGAAGGGCTGGCTGAGCGGCGATCGTCGGGGCGCACCCGGGCGATCGGAGTGGGGAGGGGCCTCGGCCGGGCGCGCGTCGCGCCTCCGGCCGGCCGTGTTGCGCAGGAACCGCACGCAGGGCCCGCCGAGATTGCGCGACCGTGCGTCGACTGGTTTCCTCAGGTGTGCTGTCCCCCGAACCCGTCCTCCGGGCCGAGAGAAGGAGCTGAGCGTGGCCGAGCGCGCGGGTACCGCGACCGGCGACATGCTGAGGCTGTTCGCCGACGGTCGGCCGCGCACCCGCGCCGAGCTGGTCGAGGAGACGGGCCTCGCGCGGACCGCGGTGATGACGCGCCTGGAGCAGTTCTTCGAGCTCGGACTGATCGCGCACCTCGACCGCGCTCCGTCGACCGGCGGCCGTCCGTCCGCGCGCCTCGTCTTCGACCCGGCCGTCCGCTCGCTCCTGGCCATCGACCTGGGCGCGGCGCACTCGACCATCGCGCTGACCGACTTCGACGGCCGCATCATCGCCGAGCGCCGCGAGGAGCTCGACATCGCGCAGGGCCCCGTGGCGGTGCTCGGGCACGCGCTCGACGTCTGCGACGGGATCCTCGCCGCGGCCGGGGTCGACCGCACCGCCCTCGCGGGCATCGGGGTCGGCGTGCCCGGCCCGGTGGAGCACGCGAGCGGCCGCCCGGTGCGCCCGCCGATCATGCCCGGCTGGGACGGCTTCGACATCCCCGCCTTCGTGCGCCGGCGCTACGACACCACGGTGCTCGTCGACAACGACGTGAACCTGCTGGCGCTCGGTGAGCGGGCCTCGCGCTTCCCGCACGCCCTCGACCTGATGTTCGTGAAGGTCGGCACCGGCATCGGCGCGGGCATCGTCTCGTCCGGGCTGCTCCAGCGCGGAGCCCTCGGCTCCGCGGGTGATCTCGGCCACGTCCAGGTGCCGCGCACGGCCCCGGCCGCGGCGGGCGGTCAGGAGGGGGACCTCGAGGCGGTCGCGGGCGGCTCCGCTCTGGCCGCCGGGCTCGCCCGGGCGGGCCGCGACGTGCAGTCGGTGCGCGAGCTGATCGACCTGCTGAAGGCGCGCGATCCCGAGGCCGTCGAGGCGGCGCGGATCGCGGGCCTCCAGCTCGGCGAGGTGCTGGCCACCTGCGTGAGCCTGCTGAACCCCTCCGTCATCGTGCTGGGCGGCGCGGTCGCCCTCGCCAGCCCGGAGATCCTGACGGCCGTGCGCTCGGTGATCGACGAGCGCTCCCTCCCCCTCGCGACGCAGCGGCTCGACGTGGTGACCGCCGAGCTGGGCGGCAGCGGGGGCGTGCGCGGTGCCGCGCTGATGCTGCGCGGGCACCTGCTCAGCCCCGCCGTGGTGGACGGCTTCCTCGAGCAGCTGCGCGCCGAGGGGCGGGCGGTCCGCTAGAGCGGCGGCCGCGCGCCCGGAGGCGGCGGGCCGCGCCGGCGCGATCCCCCGCGGACCGCGTCGGCCGCACCCGGTCAGGAGCGGACCTCCGCGCGGTCGGCGTCCTCCGGCTGGGCGCCGAGAGCGGCGGCGACGGCGGCGTCGATGCGCGCCTGCTCCCCCGCGGCCCGGCGGCGGCGGCGGCCGACGGTCAGCACGATGAGCCCGATGAGCAGGGCGAGGAGGAGCACGGCGCTCCACGGCACGGCCGCGGCCGAGGTCTCGGCGGTGGCGACCGGCACGTCGGGGACGACGACGGCGGAGTCGGCCTGCGCGGCCTGGTCGGCGGTGACGACGGTGCCCGAGAGCGCGGCGCGGGCGGTCGCGACGAAGAGCGGCCAGACTCCGGCGACGGTCACGGTGCGCGAGACGGAGGTTCCGGGGAGGAGCTCGGGCAGCGGCTCCGGGTCGGTCGCGGACACCGGGGCGAGGCCGAAGAGGCCGGCGACGCTGATCTCGGCGCCCGGCGCGATGCGGGTGTTGCCCGCGTTGGTCACGGTGTAGTCGACGGTCGCGGAGCCGGGGGCGAAGGGGTTCCAGCCGCCCTGGTACGAGACGGCGAGGCCGTCGATCGACAGGCGCGGGGCGAGCTCGCCGCCGACGCGGAGGTACATCCGCGAGCCCAGGCGCCGGTCGACCGAGACTCCGGTCTCGCCCTGCACCAGGATCGAGGAGACGACGCCCGCGGCGTAGTCGCCCGGGGTCACGTCGTCGGGGACGACGACCTCGAACGGGACCTGCACGCTCTCGCCGGCGGGCACGGTGACCTCGGGCTCGGGGAACGCGATCCAGCTGCCCAGCTGCGTCGAGGGCTCCGCGGCGGGGAGCAGGTCGAGCTGGCCGGCCTCGGTGATGAAGCCGTCGGAGCCGTAGACGCGGAACGTCTGCTCCTCGTCGTCGTAGTTGGAGACGATCAGGGCGTCGCTGAGGCGGCCGCCGGGATCGAGGGCGTACGCGTAGTTCGGCCGCTCGCTGCCCTGCTCGGTGTCGGCGGGGCGCACCCCCCAGGTGACCGGCGTGGAGGCGGGGTCCGCCTCCTGGGCACCCGCCTGAGCCGAGAGGCCGCCGGCTGCGAGGAGCGTCATCAGCAGCAGGGCGGCGGTGGTGCGGGAGGTGCGTGGCATGAGCGACATCGATCAGGCTTCCGTTGCAAGGGGGGATGCCTCCCCGCGGGACGCCGCTCCGGTGCGCGGCACGCCGAGCGGGGCGGACCGGAGTGGCGTCTCGCGGGGAGACGGGGGGAGGGTGGGGCGGCCCGGAGGCCGCCCCACCGGTGCTAGCCGAGCGCGGTGAGCGTCAGCGTCGCGGTGTAGGTGCCGGTTCCGACCGAGAGCGGGAGCTTCAGGTCGAGGTCGGCGCCCAGGACCGAGGATCCGGTCGGGTGCTGCGCCGCGGCGGAGCCGAGGACGCGGGGCGTGGCGAGGCCGTTGCCTGAGTCGAACCCGGAGGGGACGGCTGCGCCGGCGACGGCACCGCCCGTGTTCTCCAGGACCTCGGGGGTCCAGCCGAGGTGCTTGCCCGAGAACGTCTTCTCGCCGGAGCGGAAGTCGCTCAGCTGGCCGGTGACCGACCAGGCCGGGCCGTTGAGGCGGGTGTCGGTCACGCGGACCGGCACGAGCTCACCGGAGGCGGCGAAGTGGTCGCCCTGCTCCTCGGCGACGCCGAGGTTCACCAGGTTGCTGGTGCCCTCGAGCGTCCAGGTCAGCTCGCCCTTGTTGGCCTCGGGGACGATGACGGCCACGGCCTGGTCGCCGGCCGCCGCAGCGCCCGCCGCCGTTCCCGTGAAGGTGCCGTCGACTCCGGCGGCGGTGTTGCCCGCGCCGAAGTTGACCGCCGGCGCGTTGTCGGCGAGCGCGATGCGCCCGCCGACCGTCGAGCCCGCGAGCTGGACGTTGCCGGAGTTGCCCGAGAGCGTGAGGTTCCCGCCCACCGTGTTGCCGAGGGCCGAGGCCGAGCCGTCCTCGTTCGCGCCCAGGAGGACGCCGCGCGAGGAGCCGGTGACGGCGAGCGAGCCGCCGACGATGGCGCCCTGCACGTTCACGCCGAAGTCGCTGCCGGCGAAGGTGGCGTCGCCGCCGACGCTGGTGCGGTCGACGTCGACGTAGTTCGCCGCGTCGGTGCTGACCGAGCCGTCGACCGAGAGGTCGCTGAACTCGACGTCGATCCCGCCGGCCTCGACCATGCCGCCGACCGTGAGGTCGCGCAGGTAGAGGAAGCCGTTGCGGCTGCCGTCCGAGAACGACACGACGTCTCCGCCGACGCTGGTGCCGTCGATCGAGATGCCGTACGCGTCGGTGCCGATGACGTCGCCGCCGATGGTCGCCGAGGTGGCGTCCAGCCAGGCGTCGTCGCCGACGATGACGTTGCCGGTGACGGTCACGTTGCCGAGCACGCAGGTCTGGCCTGCGCCGACGTTGAGATCTCCGGTGATCGTCTGGTTCCCGAGCTCGGTGGTGCAGTCCGTCGTCGCCGCGAAGGCGGACGGTGCGGCGACCATCGCGAGGGAGGCGGCCGCGAGGACCGCCGTGGGCGTCTTCCACTTCATGGGGGTTCTCCTCGGTGCGCTCGTGCGCGTCGTGCTGGTGGTGGTGCTGTCGGTGCGGCGCGCGCGGCGCGAGGTGCGCTCAGCCACGGAGCGCAGCGATCGCGGAGTAGCTGCGGGAAGCGGCCTCGAGGGAGTTCCCCGTGCTCGGCGGCGTCGCCAGCGTGGGAGCGGTGTCCTGCTCCCAGACGCCGAAGCGCTGGCCGCGGTCGCGCAGCTCCGAGAGGAACGCCTGGTAGGGCAGGTTGCCCGCGCCGAACTCGACGATGTCGTAGCCGTTGGTGTTGGCGTTGTTCGTCTTGCCGTCCTTGAGGTGCAGGATCGGGTAGCGGCGCGGGTTGCGCTTGATGTAGTCGAGCGGCTCGAAGCCCGGGTAGAGCTTCTTGCCGACGTACGCCCAGTAGACGTCCATCTCGAGGTACACGTGACGCGGGTCGGTGTTGTCGTAGAAGAGGTCGTACAGGCGGGTCTTGGGGTCGTCCGTGGCGAACCCGAACTCACCGGCGTGGTTGTGCTGGTAGAGCTTCATGCCCGCGGCCGAGACCTGCTGGCCCCACTTGTTCCACTCCTCCGCCGCGGCGAGGTAGCCCGCCTTGGTGTTGACGTTGGTGGGCGCGTTGCCGGTGCCGAGGTGCGGCGTGCCGAGGATCTGCGCGATCTCGATCTGCTTGCCCAGCTCCGAGCGGAGGAGGTTGGTGCCGACGTGCGAGCCGACGGCGCGGAGGCCGTTGTCGTCGAGCAGCTGGCGGATCTGCTGCGGGGTGATCGCCCCGACGTTGCCCTGGGTGTACCCGGCGAACTCGATCTCGCTGTAGCCGATGCGGCCGAGCTCCTCGAAGACGGCCCGGAAGCCGAGCGACGAGACCTTGTCGCGGACGCTGAAGAGCTGGATGCCGATGCGGTTGATCGGGACCAGGCGCGTGGATCCGGACGAGGGCGCGGGGGCGGCCGTGGCGGGCGCCGCGAGGGCTCCCGCTCCGACGCCGACCGCGACGGTCGATGCGGCCAGGGCCGTCATCAGCGAGCGCCGGCTCATCGGCTTGGCCGTGATGGATGCGTGGTGGTGGTGCATCATTTCTCCTTCGAAATGGCAGATGGTGCAGGGGGTGGGGGGCCGGCCGGCCCGGTCGAGCCGGCCGGCCCCTGCGCGGGGGCTACTGCTGGACGGTGAGGTTCAGCAGCGCCGACGCGGCGTTGGTGTCCGCCGTGGCGGTGTGGGTGACGGTCAGCTTGTAGCTGCCCGCCGCGAGCTTCGGGAGCGTCACCACGACGTGCCCGTTCTCGTCGAGGGTCCCGGTGAGCATCGCGACGGTGGAGAGGTTCCTCTTCACCATCACGCTCACCTGACCGGTGCCGGCGACACCCGTCAAGGACTTCGCGTCGACCGTGACCTGCGCGCTGGCGCCCGGCTTGACCGGGTTGGGCGAGACGGTCGCGGTGAGCTCCGAGGCGGCCTTCGAGACGATCAGGCGGGCGGTGCCCTCCGAGGCCTTGAAGGTGGCGTCCGAGCCGTACGCCGCACGGAGGGTGTGGGTGCCGGCGCCGAGGGTCTTCGGCAGGGCGAAGGTCGCCTTGCCGTCCTTCAGCGTCGCGCGGCCCAGCTCGGTGGCGCCCTCGTAGAGGACGACCTCTCCGCCGGGGTTCCCATCCTGACCGGTGACCGTGACGGTCGCCTCGCCCGGTGCCCCGAAGGTCACGCGGGGAGCCGAGAGCGCCACGGTGGTGGTCGACGCGGCGGTCGGGGCGTTCGCCGCGGCCAGGTCGATCGTGAACTTCACCGTGCCGACCGCCGAGACGTTGCCGCCGGTGTCGGTGGCGCGGTACTGGATCGTCCGGGCGCCGTTCGTGGTGAACGGGACCGTGTACGCGCCGTTGACGGCGCGGACCGTGGTCCACGTCGTGCCGTTGTCGGCGGAGTACTGGACGGTGGAGAGCGCTCCGTTGTCCGTGGCGGTGAGGCCGAGGGTCACGGGCTTGTTGTAGACGCCGCCGACGCCCGCAGGCGCTGCCGGGTCGAGGGTCGCCGCGACGGTCGGAGCCGTCTTGTCACCGGCGCCGACACCCTGGAAGGTGAGGGAGTCGAGCGACAGGCCGCTGGGCGAGGTCACGTAGAGCGAGCCGGTGCCGCGGGGGACGTTGGTGCCGAAGGGGACGAGGACGTCCTTCCAGCCGGCTCCCGCGGGGATGGTCGCCGTTCCGAAGGGCGCTGCGTCGGCAGCGTTCCAGCGGAGGTCGACGGTGCCCTCACCGGTGGCGCGGACCACGACGCCGGTCAGGTTGGCGAAGTTCACCGGGTCCCAGCGCAGGAAGGATCCCGCACCGAGTCCGCTGACGGCGTTGCCGCCGCTGGCGGTGGTGTCCGCGTAGGGCAGGACGCCCTCACGGGCGGCGTGCTCCGCCTCCTGCGTCTTCGGGTTCAGCCGCAGCGTCGCCTCGGCCGCAGCCGGGGGCAGGCCGTTGAAGCCGCCGTCCGTGTAGGTCACGACGACGGTGCCGTACAGCAGCGCGCCGGGGCCGTGCTCGGGCGAGTCCTTGGACGTCGGGAACGCTCCCTTGGCACCGGTGCCGGTGACCTCGGGGTGGGCGTGCTCGTCGTGGCCGAGGCCGTAGGTCCAGCCCACGCGGCTGCTGACGATCTGGTCGCCGTCCTCAGCGTCCTTGCCGGTCACCTGGTAGGGGATCGCGTCGCCCCAGCTGAAGAACGAGCCGTTGCCGGGCGTCTGGATCTGGATCTGCGGCGCCTGGTTGCCGACCGAGATGACCCGCGAGGTCAGGCTGAACTTGCCCTTGGCGTCGGTGACGCGCAGACGGGCCGTGAACTGTCCGAGCTCGGTGTAGCTCTTCTTGACGGTCACTCCGGTGGCGTCGAAGGTGCCGTCGCCGTCGAAGTCCCAGTCGTAGGTGAGCGCGTCGCCCTCGGGGTCGGTCGATCCCTTGGCGTCGAACGTGACCTCGAGCGGGGTCTGCGAGGCGGACAGGGGGGTCGCGGTGAAGCGGGCCTGCGGCGCCTTGTTGCCCTCGGCGTAGTCGATCCGGTACAGGCCCGCGTCGGGGTTGGCGCGGAAGAATCCGTCGCCGTACTCGATCACGTACATCGACCCGTCGGGGCCGAACTCCATGTCCATCGGGTTGTCGTGGATCGGCTGCGCGGCCTGGCTGAGCGCCGCGTTGGGGAGGAAGTCCTCGATGTGCGTGACCGCGCGGTCCTCATCGAGCGTGAACGCCGCGATGTAGTCCTGCGAGAACTCGCCGAAGAAGGTCTTCTTGTCCCAGTACTCCGGGAACTTCGACGTCGAGGTGTTGTCCGCGTCGAAGTGGTACACCGGTCCGCCCATGGGGCCCTGGCCGGTGCTGGTCCCGAAGTTGACGAGCTCGTCGAACGGCTGGTCGCCGGGGTTGTCGCCGTAGTAGACGGTCGCCGCCTTGGCGTCCGGGATGTCGACGAGGCCGGTGTTCCAGCGCGAGTTGTTCTTCAGGTTCTCCGGGTCGAAGAAGCCGCGGGGCGTCGACGTCTCGAAGTTCCACTCGTTGTACGGCGCGTTCGGTCCGTGGACGTAGGGCCAGCCGGAGTTGTGCGGCTCGTCCAGTCCGGTCGCGTTCCACTCGACGAGGCCCATCGGGCCGCGGACGCCGTCGGCCGCAGCGGCCTTCGTGGCGTCGGGGCCGTAGTCGCCCCAGGAGAGGGTGTTCGTCTCGGCGTCGACGTCGATCTTGAACGGGTTGCGGACGCCCATCACGAAGATCTCGGGGCGGGTCTTCTCGGTTCCCACCGGGAAGAGGTTGCCGTCGGGGATCGTGTACGAGCCGTCCTCCTGCACGGTGATCCGGAGGATCTTGCCGCGGAGGTCGTTCGTGTTGCCGGCGCCGCGACGCGAGTCGAAGCCCGGGTTCATGCGGGGCGCGTCGTTGTTCGGCGCGAAGCCCGCGGCACCCGGAGCGCTCGCCGGCGTGTTGTCGCCGGTGGAGAGGTACAGGTTGCCGTCGGCGTCCCAGTCGAAGTCGGCACCCACGTGGCAGCACTGCCCGCGCTGGGTCTCGATGTCGATGATCTTCTGCTCGCTCGCGAGATCGAGGCCCGAGCCGGTCCACTTGAACCGGGAGAGGCGGTTGATGCCCTTCCACTGGTCCCAGTAGCTGTCGGTCGCGCCCTCGGGCAGCATGTTCGGAGCCGCGCCGGTCGGGGTGTTCCCGGGGGGCGCGTAGACGAGGTAGACCCACTTGTTCTCGGCGAAGTCGGGGTCGATGCCGACGGACTGCAGTCCGTCCTCCGAGTTCTGGTACACGGGGATCGTGTTGACGACACGGGTGGTGCCGGTCTTGGGGTCGGTGTGGCGGATCTCGCCGTTCCGAGCGGTGTGGAGGACCGACTTGTCCGGGAGGACGGCCAGGTCGAGGGGCTCGCCGACGTTCTTCGTCAGCAGGACCTTCTCGTAGTTGCTCCAGTCGAGAGCGGATGCTCCGCCCTCGGAACCGTGGTCCACTCCGTCGTGGGCCGAGGCGGGCAGGCCGAGGGCGGTGAGTCCGGAGACCGTCACCATCCCGGCGATGCCGAGTGCGAGAAGACGCCTGATGCTTCTTCTCGAGGATCGCTTACCATTCATGCGTGATGTGATTCCTTCAATGAGGTGTTCATCGCAGAGGCCGGGTCCGTCGCTGTCCGCACGACTGAGCGGATCCGGTCTCCTCCTGTCCGGCCCTGGGGCCGGTGTCTTGCACTCCTCCTCCTCTCGCGGATGCCGGTGGCGCTGCGCTGCGGGTCGTCAGTGATCCCGGGGCGGCGCCGAGGTGGGGGCCGGCGCGGGATGGTTCCCGCGCCGACCCGGGCTGGTGGGGCCGATCAGGACTCGAAGGCCGAGGGCAGGTACTCGGAGACGTTGTCCTTGGTGACGACCGGCGCGAAGAGCTGGATCTGGCGGGGGACGCCGAGCGAGCTGGTGTCGGCCATCGACTTGTTCTGCTCGACGAGGCGGGCGAGCTTGATGCCGTCCGCGGCCTGGGTCGAGGGGTAGACGACCGTGGCCTTGACGACGGAGTCGTCGGCCTCGATCGCACGCATCACGTTGGCCGATCCGGCGCCGCCGACGAAGAGGAACTCGTCGCGTCCGGCGGTGTCGATCGCCGCGAGGACGCCGACGCCCTGGTCGTCGTCGTGGTTCCAGATGGCGTCGATCTTCGGCGCGGCCTGGAGGAGGTTGGCCGCGGCCTGCTCTCCGCCCTGGACGGTGAAGTCGGCGGCGACGCGGTTGTCCACGTCGAGTCCGCAGCCCTCGAGCGCGTCCGAGAAGCCCTGGCTGCGCTCCTGAGTCAGCGGGAGGGAGTCGATGCCGGCGATCTCGGCGACGACGGCGTCGGGGTTGTCGCCGAGCTCCTCGCAGATGTAGGTGCCGGCGCTGACGCCCATGCCGTAGTTGTCGCCGAGGATGGTCGATCGGGCGGCGAAGGGGCTGGAGAACTCGCGGTCCACGTTGATGACGGTGATGCCCGCCTCCATCGCCTGGGTGGCGACCTGCGTGAGCGCCGCTCCGTCGATCGGCAGGAGCACGATCGCGTCGACTCCGTCGTTGATGAAGGTCTCGACCTGGCTGATCTGGAGGTTGACGTCGTTGGTGCCCTCCGCGGTGCGGAGCTCCACGTCGTCGTACTTCTCGGCCTCGGCGATGGCGGCGCGGCTGACCGCGCCCATCCAGCCGTGGTCGGCGGCGGGAGCGGTGAAGCCGATGACGACGTTGTCGCCGGAGGCGTCGTTGTCCGAGGCGGCCACGGCGGCGGCGGTCCCGCCGGAGGCGGCGTTGCCGGTCTCGACCGGGGCGTTCGAGATGCAGCCGGTGAGCATCAGCGCGACGGCGCCGAAGGCGACGCCGGCCGAGCCGAGTCGGGCGGTGCGGGAGAGGCGGCTGCGGGTGAAGGGGCGTGCGGGCATGGAAGTGATCTCCTTCGATCGATCCGAGGGGTCCGAGGGCACACGTGTCCTGCGGAGAGGTGACCTGAGTGGTCGGGTGGGTTGCTGTGTGTGGAGGAGCGGGGCCGGAGCCCCGGGGTCAGGACTTCCTGCCGCGGGCGGCGAACCGCTGCTGCAGCAGGACGGCGGCGACGATGATCGCGCCCTTCGCGACGGCCTGAGTCGAGGTCGACATGTTGTTCTGCGTGAACACGTTGGTCAGGGTCGTGAAGATCAGGACGCCGAACACGGTGCCGACGATGGTGCCGCGGCCGCCGGCCAGCAGCGTGCCTCCGACGACGACCGCCGCGATGGCGTCGAGCTCGTAGAGGAGGCCGTTGGTCGAGCTGCCGGCGGTGGTGCGGGCGAGCATCATGACGGCGGCGATGCCGGCGGTGAGCCCGGCGAGGCCGTAGACGTACATGGTGTGGCGGCGGACCTTGATGCCGGCGAGGCGGGCCGCCTCCGGGTTGCCGCCGACCGCGATGGTGCGGCGGCCGAAGGTGGTGCGGTTGAGCAGGATCCAGCCGGCGACGGCGACGACCACGAAGATCAGCACGAGCACCGGGATGCCGAGCACGTCGGCGCGGAAGAAGTCGAGGAACGGCGTGACCGTGACGACCTGCGTCTGGCGGTTCGAGATCAGCTCGGCGAAGCCGCGGGCGGCGACGAGCATCGCCAGGGTCGCCATGAAGGCGACGACCCGGCCGTAGGCGATCAGCGCGCCGTTGATGAGGCCGCAGACGAGGCCGACGACGACCGCGGTGAGCACGATCACCAGCCAGGAGGTGTTGGCCGCGTAGTACTGGGTCGAGACCGTGCTCGCCCAGACCGTCGCGAGCCCCATCACGGAGCCGACCGAGAGGTCGATGCCGCCGGACGTGATGACGAAGGTCATGCCGATGCTCAGCACGCCGATGACGGCGGCGAGGCGGAGGATCGTGAGCACGTTGTCGACGCTGGCGAAGCGCTCCCCCGCGGTCGCGAATCCGACGATGCAGAGGATCACCAGCGCGAGCAGCAGCCCGACGTTGCGGCCGAGGGAGCCCTGCATGAGGCGGGCCATCCCGGAGCGGGAGTCCTTCGAGGGCACGCCCCCGGAGGAGCCTCCCGTCGCGGCCGACGCGTGACGGGCGGCGTCCTCCTGCGGACCGCCGATCGACGGCGACGCGGTGTCGAGCTGTCCGCTCACGCTGCACTTCCTTCCATGACGAGATCGAGCACGCGGTGCTCGTCGATCGAATCGGCCGGGCCCTCGTGGACCACGGCGCCGTCGGAGATCACGAGCACTCGGTCGGAGAGTCCGAGGACCTCGCCGATCTCGCTGGAGACCACGAGCACGGCGGCGCCGTTGGTCGCGAGGTCCCTGATCAGGGTGTAGATCTCGGCCCGTGCGCCGACGTCGACCCCGCGGGTCGGCTCGTCGAGCAGCAGGACGCGGCAGCCGCGCACGAGCCAGCGGGCGAGGAGCGCCTTCTGCTGGTTGCCTCCGGAGAGGGTGCGGGCGTCGCGGTCGACCCCGGAGGGCCGCAGGTCGAGGGAGACCGCCTGCTCGGCCGCCGCCGCGCGCTCGGAGCGCTCGTCGAGGAAGCCGCGCTTGGCGAAGCGGTCGAAGGTCGAGAGGGTGATGTTGCGGTAGACCGGCTCGTCCAGGAGCAGGCCCTGGCTCTTGCGCTCCTCCGGGCAGAGGCCGATGCCGGCGTCGACCGCCGAGGTGACGGATCCGGCGCGCAGGCGCTTGCCCGCCACGCTGACCGTCCCGGTGCTGGCGCGGCGCGCCCCGTAGATGGTCTCGAGGATCTCGGAGCGGCCGGAGCCGACCAGCCCCGCGAGGCCGACGACCTCGCCGGCGCGGATCTCGAGGGAGACGTCCGAGAAGGAGCCCTGCAGGCCCAGCTTCTCGACCTTCAGCAGCGTCTCGGCTTCGACGTCGAGCTCCTGGCGGTCCGGGAAGACGTACTCGACGGCGCGGCCGGTCATCAGGGTGATGAGCTTCGAGGTGGGGGTGTCGGCGACCGCGAGGTTCTGCGCGACGGTGGCGCCGTCCTTGATCACGGTGATCCGGTCGCCGATGGCGCGGATCTCGTCGAGGCGGTGCGAGATGTACACGATGGCGACGCCGGAGGCGGTGAGCTGGCGCACCACGTGGAAGAGGTTCTCCACCTCCTCGGAGTCGAGCACCGCGGAGGGCTCGTCCATGATGATGACCCGCGCGTCGTGCGAGAGGGCACGGGCCATCTGCACGATCTGCTTGCCGGCGGCGGAGAGCGTGCCGACCTCGCGGTTCGGCGAGATCTCGGAGTGGCCGAGGCGCTCCATCAGCTCGCGGGTGATCCTCGTGGCCTTCGCCCGGGCGGTGAAGCCGCCGCGGGAGAGCTCGTGGCCGAGGAAGATGTTCTCGGCGACGGAGAGGCCGTCGACGACGTCGAGCTCCTGGTACATCGTCGCGATGCCCAGGGCGAGGGCCGCCGTCGGGGACGGGATCGTGACGACGTTCCCGTCGACGAGGATCTCGCCCTCGGTGGGCTGGTGGGCCCCGGCGAGGGTCTTGATGAGGGTGGACTTGCCGGCGCCGTTCTGGCCGAGGAGGCAGTGCACCTCACCGGGTCGGACATCGAGGTCGACGCCATCGAGAGCACGGGCGCCGGGGAAGACCTTCACGATGCCGCGCATCTGCAGAAGCAGCTGCTGAGACTCGTCGGAGGTGCGGGGAAGAGGCTGTGCAGCAGTGCTGCGGGGGTCTGCGGTGACCATGCGGATGAAGCTACTTCCACTTACGTCGCGGGTCAAGCAAAAGTTCTGAACCGATTCGAAGGCGGTTCGAGTGATCGCCCAGTCGCCCCAAGGGCTTCCTGCTACCGCGTCAGGGCTGGGATCCGCGGGATTACGCGACATCTGACGGCGGCGGTTGAGACATTCCGTCCGTGATAGAGCGCTCTCCGAACCCTATGAACGTGCTCATGTCCGTGCAGCCCGGGCGCGCCGCCTCGCTGAGCCCTGGGCGCGCCGTCTTCCAGCGCCTCGTTGGCGGTCGGCGGCCTGCCAACACGCATTGCTTCCGCTTCCGCTAGCGGCCGTACCCTGCCTCGCGGAGCGCTTGCTCCGCTGCCACGGAGACTTCGGCGAGGAGATTTTTGACCTTACTCTCCATCATTCGCGCGGTTCGCAGTCGAAGACCCTCCGAGATGACTGGGTAGACCTCACGAAGAAAGACGTGCTGAACGATCGTTCCGCTCCTGTCCAGCACGATGAAATCAGCGCCGTCCGTGTCTGGACGAGCAATCTGAACGGAGAATCTTTGCTCGGCTGTGGCCCTTGCAGGGGAACCGCTTTCAAGCTGCAAGGCAGGGGCTTGCACGTACCGGGTTTGCCTGTATCCCTCCCTCAGGCCGCTACGACTGGACGACATGTACGCCTGAAGCGCCAGGGGTGGCCGTAACACGGTCGAAGTGACAACGACCTGTGCGCATTCCGAAAGAAGATTCACCAATCGACCCGCCGTCTCATCGAGAATTTCATGCTCGAGACCTCCCCGACCCGTGAGGAGAGATTCGAACGCCGTAAGCTGGTCGGCGACGTCGGGCGTCCGGGCGGATTCCAGCTCGGTCCTGATGAGGTTGATCGTATCGATCACACAGTCGCGGAAGAACGTTGTGAATCGGCCTCCCCTACCGGCATCGGCAGCTTCAAGACTGTCGAGGTATCGCGCCTTCTGGTCGGAGAAGATGACGATAGGGACTCCGTAGGCCCGATAGAGATACACGGAGGCGAGCGCGCGGGAGACCCGGCCGTTCCCATCCGGAAACGGATGGATACACACGAACGCGTAGTGCGCATACGCCGCTTGCACGACTGGCGGCGCATCGTGGAAGCGAGTCGAGCGCAATTCTTGAATGAGCCGATTCATTTCGGGAACGACGTCATTGGGAGACGCATAGCTATGAACACGGTTCGAAGCGAGGTTGAGCGGGTTATTCGGGTCCCTTTTGTATGCGCCTGTCTGGAGAGGGCGCTCCTGCCAGCCGACCGAAGTAAGAACACGGTAGGTTTCTTGGGAACGACATAGGACTTCGTGGAGACCTCGAATCCAATACTCGCTAATCGGAACATTCTGGGTCGCCGCGTCGAGAACATGCTCGTATCCGGCGAGTTGGTCGGCGATTACGCGAGCAACTTCGTCGCCCTTTTGCTCGGGTATACGAGCCCAGGCGACCGTTGTGGCAGCTACTGTGAAAGTGAACCCGCGATCGACCTCGTATAGATTCTCGATGGCGCCGGTATCAACCGCTGCCCACTTGTTCGTTATGTCTAACATCCGTTGCCACAGCTCCCCTGGAACGTCGGCGCGTTCAGATGCGAGCATCTCCGCGAACGTGTCGACCAGTGCGACGTCCGCCCCTCGCCCCTCCCACTCTTCGAAGGAGGGAAAGGGCGTGTACGGGTCTGTCACAGGACTTGCGTCGTCATACATGTAGTCTCCACTCGATGGCGTGCTGGATGCCGCGCAGGGATATGCCTCCGGTAGTTCAGTGTCCCAGCCGCGCTCCCGTTCGTACCGAAGCTCGCCGCTGGTCGAGACCGATCCGGAGGTAGCCGGACGAAGCCGACCCATGCCAGGGTCGTAGAGCCGACGAAAGGACGACGATGTCGAACGACCGAGCCCTGCGCGTCGCGATGGTGGGGACCGCCTTCATGGGCCGCACCCACTCGCACGCCTGGCGCACCGCCTCCCGCTTCTTCCCCCTCCCCCTCCGCCCCGAGCTCGCCGTGCTCGTGGGGAGCAACCCCGACTCGACCGCCGAGCGCGCCGAGCGGCTGGGCTGGAGCGAGGCCTCCACCGACTGGCGGGCCGTCATCGCCCGCGACGACATCGACCTCGTCGACATCTGCACCCCGGGCGACACCCACGCCGAGATCGCCATCGCGGCCCTCGAGGCCGGCAAGCACGTGCTGTGCGAGAAGCCCCTCGCCAACTCCGTCGAGGAGGCGGAGCGGATGGTCGCCGCGGCCGCCGCCTCCGGGAAGGTGGCGATGTGCGGCTTCAGCTACCGCCGCACCCCGGCCCTCGCCCTCGCCAAGCGCTTCATCGAGGAGGGCCGCCTCGGCGACATCCGCCACGTGCGCGCCCAGTACCTGCAGGACTGGCTGTCCGACTCCGAGGCGCCGCTGACCTGGCGCCTGCAGAAGGAGCGCGCCGGCTCGGGCGCCCTCGGCGACATCGGCGCGCACAGCATCGACACCGCCCAGTGGCTGACCGGCCGCGGCATCACCTCGGTCTCGGCGACGCTGCGCACCTTCACCACCGAGCGCCCCGTGCTCAGCGAGCAGGTCGGCCTCGGCGGCCGCGCCGGTGCCGACGCCCCGCGCGGCGCCGTGACCGTCGACGACGCCGCGGCCTTCACCGCCTCCTTCGAGGGCGGCGCCCTGGGCGTCTTCGAGGCGACCCGCGTCGCGACCGGCCGCCGCAACGCCAACCGGATCGAGGTGAACGGCGAGCTCGGCTCGATCGCGTTCGACTTCGAGCGGATGAACGAGCTCGAGTACTACGACGCCCGCGATCCCGAGGAGGCGCAGGGCTTCCGGCGCATCCAGGTCACCGAGCCGGCGCACCCGTACATGTCCGCCTGGTGGCCGACCGGGCACGGCATCGGCTACGAGCACCTCTTCACGCACCAGGTCGTCGACCTCGTCGAGGCGATCGCCGGCGGCACCCCCGTCGCGCCCACGTTCGCCGACGCCCTCGACGTCCAGCGCGTCCTCGACGCGGTCGCCACCAGCGCGGGCGCGTCGTCCGTCTCCACGCCGGTCGCCCGCTGACCCGACCGTCCCCTCCCCGCGAGATGCCGCTCCGGTACGCCTCCCCCGGCGTGTCGCGTGCCGAAGCGGCGTCTCACGGAAGGGGGCGGCGGGCGCGGGGAGTCACAGTCGGCGCCGCGCGCCGATCCTGCGCCATAATGCGCCTATGAGCAAGAAGATTGACGCCGCGCATCGCGCGCTGGTAGACGCCCTCGACAAGCACGCCCGACTCGTCTCGGACAAGGAGTCGAAGCCGCGGAAGGTCGAACGGGCCGGAGCCGAGCTCCGCGCCGCGACGAAGGCGTACGCCGCGCTCGTGTCCGCGCGCACCGGCGCCGCGAGCCCCTTCGCCGACCTGGCCGACCCCCGCCTGGACAAGCCGACCATCGCGTCGCTCCGGGCCGAGCGCGACGCGATCGCGAAGAGGATCGCCAAGCACGAGGCGTCGGCGGGCGAGGACGGCGCGCTCGCGAGCTGAGCGGCCGCCACGGCGCGGTCAGGCGGTGAGCGCGCGCCTCCGCTGCCTCCGAGTCGCCGTGTTACGCGCGGGTTCCGCGCGGGTCCGAACGCCTTCGTAAGGTGATCCCCGGGATCCGCGCAGTCGCGGCGCCGAGCGACCGGAGGCCGGTCGCAGCGCCGGCGGTGACCAGCACCGCTCGGTCGGCGCCGAGTGCCCGGATCCTCTCCACGGAAGGATCCCCACAGCCATGACCCTGCGCACCCGACTCCTCGCGACCTCCGCGATCGCCGCCTCCGCCGCCCTCCTCCTCGCCGGCTGCTCCGGCGCGGGCGGCGGCGACGACACCGTCCGCATCGGCGTGGTCGGCGCGAGCGACCCCTACTGGGCCACCTACGAGAAGGCCGCCGCCGACGCCGGGATCGACGTCGAGATCGTCGACTTCAGCGACTACAACCAGCCCAACCCCGCCCTCACCGAGGGCGAGATCGACCTCAACCAGTTCCAGCACATCGCCTACCTGGCGCAGTACAACACCTCGGCCGACGCCGACCTCGTGCCGATCGGCGCGACCGCGATCTACCCGCTCGGCCTCTACTCCTCGCAGTACGACGACGTCGCGGACATCCCCGCCGGCTCCACCGTCGCGATCCCCAACGACGAGACCAACCAGGCGCGCGCGCTGCTGGTGCTGCAGTCGGCCGGGCTCGTCGAGCTGAAGGACGGCGGCGGAGTGCTCTCGAACGTCGACGACGTCGAGTCCTCCTCGAAGGTGGAGGTCACCGCGCTGGAGGCCTCCCTCACCCCGACGTCGCTCCCGGACGTGGCCGCCGCGATCATCAACAACGACTTCATCGAGAACGCGGGCCTGAAGGCCTCGGACGCGATCGCCCAGGACGACCCGAGCGACCCCGCCTCCCTGCTCTACACGAACATCTTCGCCGCCCGGGCCGACGACGCCGAGAACGAGACCTACACGAAGCTCGTCTCGATCTACCAGGACAGCCAGGACGTGCTCGACGGCGTCTCGGAGCAGTCCGGCGGCACCGCGGTCTTCCTGAAGACCCCGGCCTCCGAGCTGGAGACCTCGCTCGAGTCCGCCGAGACCGACATCTCCGCCGCCTCCTGACTCCGGCACCCGCGGCACCGCGCCGGTCGGGTCCTCCGCTCGCGGAGCTCCCCTCCGGCGCGGTCCCGCGCCTCCCCCGCAACAGAAAGGGCGCCCCGTGCCGCTCATCCGCATGACCGACGTGCGCAAGGTGTACCCCGGCGCAGGGCGCGGCGCCGCCCCGACCGCGGCCGTCGACGGCGTGAGCCTCGAGATCGAGGCGGGCGACGTATACGGCGTGATCGGCTACTCCGGCGCCGGCAAGAGCACGCTCGCGCGCCTCGTCAACGCTCTGGAGCCCGCGACCAGCGGCAGCATCGAGATCGACGGCCGCGAGACCGTGGGCCTGCCCGAGCGCGAGCTGCGCCGGCTGCGCCTGGGGATCGGGATGATCTTCCAGCAGTTCAACCTGTTCGGCTCGAAGACCGTGGGGCAGAACGTCGCCTACCCGCTGCAGGTCGCGGGCGTCCCGCGGGCGGAGCAGCGCGCCCGCGTCGACGAGATGCTCCGCTTCGTCGGCCTGAGCGACAAGGCGCGCAGCCACCCGGAGCAGCTCTCGGGCGGGCAGAAGCAGCGCGTCGGCATCGCCCGCGCCCTCGCCGCCTCCCCGCGCATCCTGCTGGCCGACGAGGCCACCAGCGCGCTCGACCCGGACACCACCGGCGAGGTGCTCGCCCTCCTCCGCCGCATCAATGAGGAGCTGGGCGTCACCATCGTCGTGATCACCCACGAGATGGACGTGGTCCAGCAGCTCGCGACGAAGGTCGCGGTGATGGAGTCGGGCCGCATCGTGGAGCGCGGGCCCGTCTTCGACGTGTTCTCGGCCCCGCGCGAGCCGGTCACCCGCCGCTTCGTCTCCACGGTCGTCCGCTCGGTGCCCTCGCCCGCGGAGGCGGCCGTGCTGCGCGCGCGCCACCGCGGTCGGCTGGTCACGCTCTCGTTCTCGGACGACTCCGCCTCCCAGGGCGACGTCTTCGCCGAGGTCGCGGCCGCCGGTGTGCCGCTCGAGCTCGTCTACGGCGGCATCACCGACGTCCGCGGGCGGGCCTTCGGCCACCTCACGGTCGCCCTCGACGCGCCGGACGGCGTCGTCGACTCCCTCCTCGCCCGCCTCGGCGGACGCGTCGCCCTCACGGAGGTGCCCCGATGAACGAGCTGATCCCGCTCCTGCCCAAGCTCGTCCAGGCGACCGGCGAGACGCTCTACATCGTCGCGCTGAGCCTCCTCTTCGGCGGGCTCGGCGGACTGCTGATCGGACTGGGCCTCGCGCTCACCCGCGGCGGCGCCCTCTACGCGAACCGGATGGTCCACGGACTGCTCAACGTGATCGTGAACGTGTTCCGGCCGATCCCGTTCATCATCTTCATCGCCGCGGCCCAGCCGCTGGCCCGGCTGGTGGTCGGCTCCGGCATCGGCACGGACGCCATCGTCTTCACCCTCTCGCTCGGCGCCGCCTTCGGCATCGGGCGGATCGTGGAGCAGAACCTGCTGACCGTGCAGCCCGGCGTGATCGAGGCGGCGCGGTCGGTCGGAGCGAGCCGGTTCCGGATCGTCCGCACGGTGCTGCTGCCGGAGGCGCTCGGTCCGCTGATCCTCGGCTACACGTTCGTGTTCGTCGCCGTGATCGACATGTCGGCGGTCGCCGGATACATCGGCGCCGGCGGGCTCGGCAACTTCGCGATCCAGTACGGCTACCGGCAGTTCGAGCCGGTCGTCACCTGGGCCGCGGTGCTCGTGATCATCGTGATCGTGCAGCTGGTGCAGCTGCTCGGCAACGTGCTGGCCCGCCGCGTCCTGCGCCGCTGAGGCCGCCCCCGCACGGCTGCGAAACGCCACCCCGGTACGCGACACGCGGGTGTCGCTGTACCGGAGTGGCGTCTCGCGGAGTGCCGTCCGCAGAGGCGGGAGCCGTCAGTAGCGCGGCTTGCGCTCCGGGCGCTCGCTCGAGCGGCTCGGGCCGCTGGGGCGTGCGCCGCGGTCGGCGCCGGCGCGGCTCGGACGGCGGTCCGGCTTCAGCTCGATCAGCTGCCCGCTGATGCGGGTGTCGGCGAGGCGGTCGAGCACGTCCTGGGGCAGGTCGGCCGGCAGCTCCACGATCGAGAAGTCCGGGCGGATGTCGATGTGCCCGAAGTCGCCCCGGTTGAGGCCGCCCTCGTTCGCGAGCGCGCCCACGATCTGGCGGGGCTCGACGCGCTGGCGGCGGCCGACCTCGATCCGGTACGAGGCGAGGTTGCTGTTCGCCGGGCGCTGACGGCGCTCGGGACGCTCGCCGCGGTCGCCGCCGCGGTCGAAGCGGTCGCCGCGCTCGGGGCGGTCGCCCCGGTCGGGCCGGGAGTCGCGGTCCTCGCGCTCGCGACGGGCGAAGCGGGGGTCGTCGGGCGAGAGCAGCAGCGGCTCCTCGCCCTGCGCGACGATGGCCAGCGCGGCGGCGACGTCCGACTCGACCACGTCGTGGTGCTCGACGTAGTGGCCGATGATGTCGCGGAAGCGCTGCAGGCGCTCGGTGTCGGCGAGCGCCGCGGTGATCGCGTCGTCGAAGCGCGAGAGGCGGGTGACGTTGACGTCCTCGACGCTCGGCATCCGCATCTCGGTCAGCGGCTGGCGGGTGGCCTTCTCGATGGCGGCGAGGAGGCGGCGCTCGCGCGGCGTGACGAAGCTGATCGCCGCTCCGCTGCGCCCCGCGCGGCCGGTGCGGCCGATGCGGTGGACGTACGACTCGGTGTCGATCGGGATGTCGTAGTTGACGACGTGGCTGATGCGCTCGACGTCGAGGCCGCGGGCGGCGACGTCGGTCGCGACGAGGATGTCGAGCTTGCCGGACTTCAGCTGCTCGACGGTGCGCTCGCGCTGGGCCTGGGCCACGTCTCCGCTGATCGCCGCCGCGGTATAGCCGCGGGCGCGCAGCTTCTCGGCCAGCGTCTCCGTCTCGCTCTTCGTGCGGACGAACACGATCATGCCCTCGAAGTTCTCGACCTCGAGGATGCGGGTGAGGGCGTCGA
Source organism: Rathayibacter sp. AY1B7 (assembly GCF_002932735.1). Lineage (NCBI taxonomy): Bacteria > Bacillati > Actinomycetota > Actinomycetes > Micrococcales > Microbacteriaceae > Rathayibacter > Rathayibacter sp. AY1B7. The sequence continues at coordinate 9,487 of NZ_PSWK01000029.1, read as the reverse complement.
CCTTCTGCGGGTACGACACCATCAGGTAGCGCTGGGTGGTGTTGACGGAGGTCGTGGTCTTGTTCTTGACCGTGATCTCCTCCGGCTCCTTCAGGTACTTGCCGGAGATGCGGCGGATCTGCGCGGGCATCGTCGCCGAGAACAGCGCGATCTGCTTCTCGACGGGGGTGTCGGCGAGGATCGTCTCGACGTCCTCCGCGAAGCCCATCTTGAGCATCTCGTCGGCCTCGTCGAGCACCAGGAACTTCAGCTGCGAGAGGTCGAGGGTGCCCTTCTCGAGGTGGTCCATGATGCGGCCGGGCGTGCCGACGACGACGTGGACGCCGCGGCGGAGCGCGGAGAGCTGGGTGCCGTAGCCCTGGCCGCCGTAGACGGGGAGGACGTGGACGCCGCGGAGGCCGGACGCGTAGCGCTCGAACGCCTCGCAGACCTGCAGCGCGAGCTCGCGGGTCGGGGCCAGCACGAGGGCCTGCGGCGTCTTCTGCGAGACGTCGAGGCGCGAGAGGATCGGCAGCGCGAACGCCGCGGTCTTGCCGGTGCCGGTCTGGGCGACGCCGAGGACGTCGCGGCCGGAGAGCAGGGACGGGATCGTCGCGGCCTGGATGGCCGAGGGCGTCTCGTAGCCGACCTCCTTGAGGGCCTTGAGGACCGGGTCGGAGAGACCGAGGTCGGAGAAGGTGAGCGTGGGGGCGCTCTCGGAAGCGGTGTCGGCTTCAGGGGCGGAATCGGGGGTATCGGTGGACGCCATGGTGCAACGGTAGTGCTCCGGCGGCACCGCCGTCCGAGGGAACCCCGAACGCTCGGGCGATCCCGACCCTCCGGAGGCGCCTCGAGCGCCCGTCACGGGGTGAAGTCGAGCAGCACCTTGCTCGAGCGCGAGGCGTCGCGGGCGAGCTCGAAGGCCTCGAGCGCGCGCTCCACCGGCACCACCTGCGTGACCACCGGCGCCACCGCGAGGCTCCCGTCGGCGAGCGCCGCCAGCACCTCGTCGATCTCGTCGACGAAGCGGAAGGAGCCGATCAGGCGCAGCTCCCGGGTGATCGCGAGCGAGATCTGGGCCGGCTGCTCGCCCGAGGGGAGGAGTCCCACCATCACGACGGTGCCGCCGCGGGCGGCGCTCCGGACGGCCGAACCGAGGCCGCGCGGGCTGCCCGAGGACTCGAAGACGACGTCGGCGGCGACCTCGGCGATCGCGGCTGCGTCGGTCGCGCGGATCGTCCGGGTCGCGCCGACCGCGCGGGCGATCGCGAGCGGCTCCTCGGCCAGGTCGACCGCGACGATCTCGGCCGCCCCCGCCCGCTTCAGCACGGCGACGATCAGCGCCCCGATCGGGCCGCTGCCGATCACCAGCGCGCGCCGTCCCGCCACCTCCCCCGCGCGCGAGACCGCGTGCCAGGCGACGCTCGCCGGCTCCGCGAGCGCCGCCTCCCGGAGCCCGAGACCGGCGGGCAGCTCGCGGAGCATGCGCGCCGGCAGCACCGCGTGGCGGGCGAACGCGCCCTGGGTGTGCGGCATCCGCGCGGCGCTGCCCAGGTAGGTGCCCTCGGTCGCGAGGTTGGGGCGCCCGTCGGGCCACTCGCCGCGAGCGGTCGCGGGGTGCACGGCGACGGCCGCGCCGACCGGGGGTCCCGAGCCGTCCGCCGCTGCCTCGACGACCGTGCCGACCACCTCGTGGCCGAGCGTCAGCGGCTCGCGGAGGATCGACTCGCCCGCGGCGCCGTGCGTCCAGTAGTGCAGATCGGAGCCGCAGATCCCGCCGTACGCGACGGCGACGAGGGCCTCGCCGGGGCCGCGCGGCGCGAGCGGCGCCTCCTCGACGCGGAGGTCGCCGGCGGCGTGGACGACGACGCGGGTGGTGGAGGCGGGGACGAGCGCGGTCATGCGGGTTCCGTTCGGTGGGTCGAGGGGTGGCTCAGACGACGACGGTCATGCCGCCGTCGATGAAGACGACCTGCCCGTTGACGTAGTCCGAGCCGTCGGAGGCGAGCCAGACGGCGGGGCCGATCAGGTCCTCGACGCGGCCCCAGCGCGCGGCGGGCGTGCGGCCGAGGATCCAGCTGTCGAACGCCTCGTCGTCGACGAGGCCCTGCGTCATCTCGGTGTGGATGTAGCCCGGCGCGATCGCGTTGACCTGGATGCCGTGCTGCGCCCACTCCGCCGTCATCGCGCGGGTGAGGTTGCGGACCCCGCCCTTCGAGGCGGTGTAGGGCGCGATCGTCGGCCGCGCGAGATCGGCCTGCACCGAGGCGACGTTGACGATCTTCCCGGCGCCGCGCGGGATCATCCGCTTCGCCGCCGCCCGGCCGACCACGAAGGCGCTGGTGAGGTTCGTGCGCAGCACCCGCTCCCAGTCGGCGACCTCGAGCTCGAGCAGGGGCACGCGGTGCTGGACGCCGGCGTTGTTGACCAGGATGCGCAGCGGGCCCACCGCCTCCTCGATCCAGGCGACGCCCGCCTCGGCGGCCGCGTCGTCGGTGACGTCGGCGGGGAGCGCTCGCGCGCGGAGGCCGGGCCGAGACGTCCCGCTGCGCGCCGGGACGCCGGCGAGGGGCGGTGTCTCGGCGAGGGGCGGTGTCTCGGCACTGACGGGCAGCGGGAAGCCGGCGCCTCACCGCTGCCGGGCGCGTGAGCACGGCAGCTCGGCGGAGAGGCGCCGCGCGAGAGCAGCCTCCGCGCGTCGGCGCAAGGGCCCCCGCTCCGGGCGTCCCCGACCTAGCGTCGGTGGAACGGCATCATCGAGCGAAGGAGCACGACATGGCATCAGGAGTCGCAACGGTCTGGGTCCCCGTCACGGACATGGAGCGGGCGGTCGCGTTCTACCGCGACACGCTCGGCCTCGAGGTCAAGGACACCTCGGACGACTGGTCGGAGCTGGACGCCGGCGGGCTGATGATCGGCCTGAACGCCCGCGAGTCGGCCACGGTCGCGGAGCAGGGCGGGGCGGTCATCTCGTTCCAGCCCGAGGGCTCGATCGAGGACGAGCTGGAGCGCCTCACGGCGCGGGGCGCGTCGATCGAGGGTGAGATCAGCGACCACGAGTGGGGCCGCATCCTCCCCTTCAAGGACTCGGAGGGCAACGACCTCCAGTTCTACTCGCCGCCGCAGGGCTGAGCGGAGGACCGCCGTCGAGGCGGCCGCGACGAGCGGCGGGCGGGCCGGAGCCGGAGGGCTGCGGTCCGCCCGCCGCTGTGCGTCGCGCGGCCCGTCGGTCCTCGCGCAGGCGCGTCGCCCGGCCGGTCCGATCCTCGGATCGTCTCTCCGCCGCACGTGAGACCCTCCTCCCAGCCCGCCTCCGCACCTGAGGTCCTAGGATCAGTTGTCCGCCGCATCTGCGGACCCCAGATCCGGAGGTCCCCGTGCATCGTCGCCTGCTCCCCCTCGTCCCGGCCGCTGCCGCGCTCCTCCTGCTCGCCGGCTGCTCCGCTCCGTCGACCCCCGCCGGCGATACGGCCACCGGCGGCGCGACGTCCTCGGCCGGCGGCTCCATCACGGTCTTCGCCGCCGCCTCGCTGAAGGGCGCGTTCACCGAGCTCGCCACGGGGTTCGAGGCCGCCGAGCCCGGCGCGCAGGTCGAGCTCTCCTTCGCCGGCTCCTCCGACCTCGCGACGCAGATCGTCAACGGCGCCCCGGCCGACGTCTTCGCCTCCGCCGATGAGCGCACCATGTCCACCGTCGCCGAGGCCGGGTTCGTCGACGGGGACCCGGTCGACATCGCCACGAACACGCTCGAGATCGCCGTGCCTCCCGGCAACCCGGCGCAGGTCGCCTCGCTCGCCGACCTCGCCCGGCCCGGGACCGCCACCGTCGTCTGCGCGCCGCAGGTGCCGTGCGGAGCAGCGGCCGTCGCGGTCGAGCAGGCCGCCGGTGTCGACATCTCCCCCGTGAGCGAGGAGTCGTCGGTCACCGACGTGCTCGGCAAGGTGTCCTCGGGCGAAGCGGACGCCGGGCTCGTCTACGCGACCGACGTCCGCGGGGCCGCGGGCTCGGTCACCGGCATCCCCTTCGCCGAAGCCTCGGAGGCGGTGAACACGTACCCGATCGCGGCGCTGACCGGAGCGGGCGACCCGGCCACGGCGGCGGCCTTCGTCGCGTACGTCGCCTCCGACGCCGGGCGCGCGGTGCTCGCGGCGGCCGGGTTCGGAGCGCCGTGAGAGGCCACGGGATATCCGGGTTCGGAGCACGCCTGAGGGGCGTCTCGGCGTCGGAGGAGGGTCGGCGGACGGCCGGTGCGGGGTCGCAGGACGGCCAGCAGGACGGCCGGGGAGCCGCGGGTCGGTCATAGGAGGGTCGTAGGACGGTCATCGGAGGCGCAGAGCCCCGGCCGCCAGGGTTGCTCGCGACGGACACCACGATCGACGAGGAGCACGACCATGACCCGCATCCCGGAGCCCCGCAGCACGCCCGACGGACCGGCCTACGAGGGCCGCCGGCTCGACCGCCCCGAGGAGGAGGTGGTCGACCAGGGCCTCCCGTTCGACGTGGGGACCCTCTTCTCGCGGCGCGGCGTGCTGACGCTGGTCGGCGCGGGGGCGGCGACCCTCGGGCTCGCAGCATGCGCCACCGGAGGATCGGGGTCCGCCTCCTCCGCCGCCGCTACCGCCACCGCGACTCCCACCGCGACCGCCACGGCCGGGGCCGGCACCGCGGTCGCCGGCGAGATCCCCGACGAGACGGCCGGCCCCTACCCGGGCGACGGCTCGAACGGGGTCGACGTCCTCGAGCGCTCCGGGATCGTCCGCAGCGACGTGCGGACCAGCATCGGCGGCGGCGCGACGGCCGACGGGGTCCCCCTGGCGCTCACTCTGACGATCCTCGACGCGGCGAACGGGGGCGTGCCGTTCGCCGGAGCCGCCGTGTACGTCTGGCACTGCGACGCGCACGGGGACTACTCGATGTACTCCAGCGGCGTCGAGGACGAGACGTACCTCCGCGGCGTGCAGGTCGCCGACGCGTCGGGCGTCGTCTCCTTCGCCTCGATCGTCCCGGCCTGCTACTCCGGCCGCTGGCCGCACATCCACTTCGAGGTGTACCCGGGAGTGGACTCGATCACCGCCGCGTCGAACGCGATCGCGACCTCGCAGGTCGCCCTGCAGGAGGAGGCGTGCACCGCGGTCTACGCCCTCGACGCCTATGCGGGCTCGGCCGCGAACCTCGCGCGGGTCGGCCTGGACTCGGACTCCGTCTTCGGCGACGACGGCGGAGCCCTGCAGCTCGCGACGATGTCCGGCAGCCCGGCGTCCGGCTACTCCGCGGCACTCACGGCGAGCGTCGACACCCGCACCGCGCCGACCGCGGGCGCCGCCCCCCGCAGCCGCTGACCCCCGTCCTCCTCCGCGGGACGCCGCTCCGGTCCGCGACACGCAACGGAGGCGCACCGGAGCGGCCTCTCACGAGAGGGGGAACGGGCGTCAGCGCAGGAGGCGGCGGCCGACGGCCACGGCGCCGAGGGCGGCGAGGACCCAGGGACCGCCGACCAGCAGCGGGTCGAGGATCTGGTGGCGCACGTCGGACCGGCCCCGGCGCGAGGCGATCGGGTGCGCGTGCACCTCGGCCAGCACACCGGTCTCGGTGATCGGATCGTCCGGCCGTGTCGTGAGCAGCGAGCGGAGGTGCGCCCCGGTCGACTCCACCCGGTCGCCCAGCACGAGCAGCAGCCAGTGCGCGTGGCGGCCCTCGCTGAACCGGTCGTAGGCGTAGCGGCGGATCGCGCCCGAGAGGCCGTGGAGGGGCTGCGCCGTGCCGAAGACGGCGGGCAGCTCGAGGTGCTCGATGCTCTTCTCGCGACGGCCGTGCGTCCGCATCCTCTCCGGGCGCTCCCAGTGCGCGCCCGAGACGAGGTCGCTGCGCTCGCGGGGGAAGGCGGGCCGGTCGGCGGGATCGAGGTCGGCACCCCAGCCCGGGATGCGGGCACGCAGCTCCTCGGCGGTCGGCACGCGGACGGGGCGGTCGGCGGTGTACGGCACGGGATCCTCCTACGGGACGACGACGGTCTTGATGCAGCCGTCGAGCTTGGACGAGAACAGGTGGTACCCCTCGGCGATGTGCTCGAGCGGGATGCGGTGCGTGATCAGGTCGCTGGGCGTGATGTGCCCGGCCCGGATGTGCTCGAACAGGCGCGGCCACTGCCGGGTGACGGGGGCCTGGTTCATCCGCAGGGTGAGGCCCTTGTTGACGGCGTCGCCGAACTTGACGGCGCTCGCGAGCGGCCCGTAGGCGCCCATCACCGAGACGGTGCCGCCCTTCCGGACGCCGTCGATCGCCCAGTTGAGCGCGATCGGCGACCCGCCCTGCAGCTTGAGCTTGGCGCCGGTGACGTGCTGGAGGAGGTTCCCGTCGGCCTCCGCCCCGACCGCGTCGATCACGACGTCGGCGCCGAGCCCGCCGGTGGTCTTCTTGAGGGTGACGATGAGGTCGTCCTCCTCGGTGTAGTCGATGGTCTCCGCGAAGGCGAAGTCGCGGGCCTTGGCGAGGCGGTAGTCGATCTGGTCGACGACGATGACGCGGCCGGCGCCCATCAGCCACGCGGAGCGCGCGGCGGCCAGGCCGACCGGTCCGGCTCCGAGCACCACGACCGTGTCGCCCTCGACGATGTCGCCGAGCTGCGCGCCGAAGTAGCCGGTCGAGAAGGCGTCGGTGAGCATCAGGGCGTCCTCGTGCGGCAGCCACTCGGGGATCTTCGTCGGGCCCACGTCGGCGAACGGGACGCGCACGTACTCCGCCTGCCCGCCGTCGTAGCCGCCCGCCGAGTGCGAGTAGCCGTAGATGCCGCCGATCGCGGTGGCGTTCGGATTCACGTTGTGGCAGTTGGAGTAGAGGCCGCGGGAGCAGAACCAGCAGGAGCCGCAGTAGATGGTGAAGGGGACCATCACCGTGTCGCCGACGCTGAGGTTCTCCACCGACGAGCCGACCTCGTCGACCACGCCGATGAACTCGTGGCCGAAGGTGTGGCCGATCCGGGTGTCCGGGAGCAGCCCGTGGTAGAGGTGCAGATCGGATCCGCAGATCGCCGCCATCGTCACCCGGACGATCGCGTCGTTCGGGTGCTCGATCCTCGGCCGGTCCTTCTCCTCCACGCGGACCTTGTAGGGGCCCCGGTAGACCATCGCGCGCATGCCGCCTCCTGTGTCGTCGTCCCTTCAGCGTGCGTCGTGCTCCCGCCGGTCCTCCAGGGGGTTGCGCGCGCGGCCCGGGAGACCCAGCGCCCGTCCCTCCGCGTTCCTCTCCTCCCTCTCCGCGAGATGCCACCCGGATGCGCGGCACGCCGCAGGAGGCGCACCGGAGCGGCATCTCGTGGAGAGGGGACGGGCACTGCACAGGCTCAGCCGCGGACGTAGGATCGACTCCATGCCGCAGATACGGATCAGGGACGCCGCCGCCGCGCTCGGCGTGAGCGACGACACGCTGCGGCGCTGGATCGAGAACGGGACGCTCGAGAGCGCGAAGGACGCGTCCGGGAGACGCGTCGTCGACGGCCTCGAGGTCGCCCGGCTCGCCCGCGCGAACGCCGTGCTGCCGGAGGATCCGTCCCCGGTCGCGCGCTCGGCCCGCAACCGCTTCGTCGGGATCGTCACCGGCATCGTGATGGACACCGTGATGGCGCAGGTCGAACTGCAGTGCGGTCCGCACCGCGTGGTCTCGCTGATGAGCAGCGAGGCGGTCCGCGAGCTCGGGCTCGAGCCCGGGTCTCCCGCGGTGGCGGTGGTCAAGGCGACCACGGTCATCGTCGAGACGCCGCTCGCCCGCGGCTGATGCGCACCGGGTCCGGCCTGCCGCGCTGGGTCGTGGCCGTCGCCGCGCTCGGCGCCCTGCTGGTGCTGCTCCCGCTCGCCGCGATCCTCGCCCGCGTCGACTGGCCGCAGTTCCTGCCGCTGATCACCTCCGACTCCTCCGTCGCCGCGCTCCTGCTGAGCCTGCGCACCTCCGCCGTCGCGACTCTGCTGTGCCTGCTGATCGGCACACCGATGGCCCTCGTGCTCGCCCGCACGGCCTTCCCCGGCCAGCGCCTGCTCCGCTCGCTGGTGCTGCTGCCGCTGGTGCTGCCGCCGGTGGTCGGCGGGCTGGCGCTGCTCTTCACCTTCGGGCGGATGGGCCTCCTCGGCGGCGCGCTGGAGGCCCTCGGCGTCCGCATCGCGTTCTCGACCACCGCCGTCGTGATCGCGCAGACTTTCGTGGCCCTGCCGTTCCTGGTGCTGACGCTCGAGGGCGCGCTGCGCAGCGCCGGCGCGCGGTACGAGTCGGTCGCCGCGACGCTCGGCGCGTCCCCCGGGACGGTGCTCCGGCGGATCACGCTGCCGCTGATCCTGCCGGGCCTCGCCTCGGGCGCGATCCTCTCGTTCGCGCGGGCGCTCGGCGAGTTCGGGGCGACGCTGACCTTCGCCGGCAGCCTCGAGGGCACGACGCGCACCCTCCCGCTCGAGATCTACCTGCAGCGGGAGAGCGATCCGGACGCGGCGGTCGCCCTCGCGCTGGTGCTCGTGGTGGTCGCGGTGCTCGTGATCGGTCTCGCGCACGGCCGCTCCGCCCGGGGGGTGCCGCGGTGAGCCTGCTGCTGGAGGCGCGGCTCGCGGCGCGCGGGATCGACGTGCGGATCGACGTGGCCGAGGGCGAGACGATCGCGCTGCTCGGGCCCAACGGCGCGGGCAAGTCGACCGTGCTCGAGCTGATCGCCGGCCTCGTCCGCGCCGACTCCGGGCGGGCGACCGCCGGCGGCGAGCTGCTCTTCGACGACCGCCGGTGGACTCCTCCGCACCGGCGCCCCGTCGCTCTGCTGGCGCAGGATCCGCTGCTGTTCCCGCACCTCAGCGTGCGCGAGAACGCGGCGTTCGGTCCGCGCAGCGCCGGCGCCGGACGGGCGCGGTCGCGCGAGCGAGCCGAGCGCGAGCTGGCCGCAGCGGGCGTGGCCGACCTGGCCGACCGGCGCCCGGGGAGCCTCTCCGGCGGCCAGGCGCAGCGGGTCGCCCTCGCCCGAGCCCTCGCGACCGACCCGCGCCTCCTGCTGCTCGACGAGCCGCTGGCCGCGGTCGACGCCCGGACCGCCCCGGTCCTCCGCCGGATGCTCCGCGAGGTGCTCGCCGACCGCTCGGCGATCGTGGTCACCCACGACGTGCTCGACGCCTGGACCCTCGCCGACCGGGTTCTGGTGCTGCACGGCGGCCGGGTGGTCGAGGAGGGGCCGACCGCCCGCGTCCTCACGCGCCCGCGCACCGCATTCACCGCCGAGCTCGCCGGGCTCGAGCTGCTCGAGGGCGTCCGCACCGCGACGGGTCTGCGCACCGCCGACGGGCACGAGCTGTCCGGAGTGGCGGCCGAGCCGGTCGCGGTCGGCGCCGCGGTGCTCGCCGCGGTCCGCCCCTCCGCCGTCTCCGTCGGAGAGGGAGGCCTCCGCGCCGTGATCACCGATGTGGAGCAGCGGGGAGACGCGGTGCGGGTGCGCAGCGCGCTCCTGACCGCCGACGTCCCGGCGGCCGACGCGGCGCGCCTCGACCTC
>NZ_PSWK01000028.1:0-41161 GCF_002932735.1 Rathayibacter sp. AY1B7 | reverse complement strand
CTCTCCGGCCCGGTGGCTCCTCCCGCCTCCCCTGCCGGGTGGGCGGGGAGGCGGGAGGAGCCACCGGGCCGGAGAGCTCCGGGCAGCCTCGAAGGCTATACCCGGGCTATGTGCTCCGTCCAGCGGCCGCCGCGATCCGGCGGTTCCCCCCGCCTCCGCCGTCAGCGGACGCGGACCGAGAGGCAGGTGACGCAGCCCTCGAGCTTCTCGAACTCCGAGACGTCCACGGTGAGGACGCGGTAGCCCAGGCTCCGCAGCAGCTCGGCGCTCCGGGGAGCGGACGCGGCCATCAGGAGGGTGTCGTCGTCGAGGACGACCACGTGGGCGCCCGCCTCCTCGGGCATCGGCAGGAAGGAGGGGAACAGGCGCGGCTCGTCGACGACCGGCTCCCAGCCGATGACCGTGCCGTCGGGCAGCGCGGTCACGGCGCTCTTGAGGTGCAGCACCTTGGTCAGCGGGACCGCGACGACGTCGTACCCGCGGGGGCGGAGGATCGCGCGCAGCTGGGCGACCCCCGCCGCGTCGGTCCGGCCTCCGCGGCCGACGTAGACCGTCGATCCCACCTTGAGGACGTCGCCGCCGTCGAGCGTGCCCGGCTCCTCGATGCGGTCGACCGTCAGGCCGAGGGCGCGGACGGCCTCCTCGGCGCCCGCCGTCTCTCCGCGGCGGGACTCCGCTCCGGACCGGGCGATCACGGCGTGGTCGCCGAAGACGACGACCGCGTCCTCGAGGAAGACGGAGTCGGCGAGTCCGGGCGCCGGTGCGGCCTCGACCGTCTCCCAGCCGGCCCGCTCGAGCAGGTCGACGTACGCCTCCCACTGCTGCTGGGCGCGCTGCTGGTCGACGGGGACGCGCTCGAGGTGGGTGAGCTCGCCCGCCGAGAGGTCGGCGGCCGGGGCCCGGACGATCGCGATGCGGCGGTCGGTGACGACGGCGGCCGGAGCGCCCGTGGTGCGGAGGCGGTACCAGAGTGCGCGGCCGACGCTCGCCGCCGAGACGGTGAACGCGAGCAGGAAGACGAGGTTGAGTCCGGCGAAGGTCTGGAAGATGGAGGCCCAGACGGCGCCCGTGACGGCCTCGCCGGTGGCGCTGGCTTGGACGAGCGTGCCGAACACGGCTCCGACCACACCCGCGACGAGTCCCGCGAGGGCGGCGCTCCAGGTGCGTCCGAGCATCCCCGCGACGGCGAGGACGAGGACGACCACGAAGCCGAGCACGCTCGAGAGCAGGAAGTAGGCGTTGACCTGCGGGATGGAGCCGGGCTGCAGCTGGTTGCCGATGAAGAAGGCCAGCAGGTTGGCGAGGTGCGCCACGAGCGCGGTCGCCGCGGCGGCGAGCAGCGCGACGAGGATCCGGCGGCCCGTCCCGGGCGCGCGGCCCCGGTTCGGGCCGATCGTGGTCGCGGCGGTCGGGGTGTCGGGAGTGGACGCGGGCGTCGAGTCGGAAGGCACCCGGTGACCCTACGCGCCCCCGCCCGCGCCCCGCCTGTCGATCCCCTAGCAGCCCCCTAAGAGCCGCCCACCGCAAAGCAGAGCGGTTTCAGCGGCGTCCCGTGCCCAGCGATTCCCGTGACCGGCGACGCCCCCACTCCATGGAAAGCCTCACGTCGTGACGCCGACCACGCCCCGCCGCGCGAGGAGCGGCCGGGAAACCGCCCACCGCAAGGCAGAGCCGACTCAGCGGGAATCGCGTGCCAAGCGATTCACGCGGTCGGCGACGCTACCCGCTCCGCGGAACGCTCCGTGTCGCGAAGCCGACCGCGCCCCGCCGCGCAGGGAGCGGCGGGGAAGACGAGCACCGCAAGGCAGAGCCGGTTCAGCGGGAATCGCGTGCCAAGCGATTCCCGCGACCGGCTACGCACCCCGCTCTACGGAACGCACCCCGTCGCGAAGCCGACCGCGCCCCGCCGCGCAGGGAGCGGCGGGGCGATCGAACACCACTTCTTCCACCGAGTGACGGGCGCGGAGCGCCCGTCACTCAGTGGAAGAAGTGCCGCTCCCCCGTCGTGTACATCGTGACGCCGGCGCGGGCGGCCGCGTCGATGACCTCGGCGTCGCGGACGGACCCGCCGGGCTGGACGACGGCCTTCACGCCGGCGGCGAGGAGCACCTCGAGGCCGTCGGCGAAGGGGAAGAACGCGTCGGAGGCGGCGACGGAGCCGGGGGCGCGGTCGCCGGCGCGGGTGACGGCGAGGTGGCAGGAGTCGACGCGGTTGACCTGGCCCATGCCGACGCCGACGGAGGCGCCGCCCTTGGCGAGGAGGATCGCGTTCGACTTGACGGCGCGGCAGGCCTTCCACGCGAACTCGAGGTCGAGCATCGTGTCGGCGTCGGCGGGCTCGCCGGCGACGAGCTGCCAGCCGGAGCTGACCTCGCCGGGGCCGCCGGTGAAGCGGTCCGGCTCCTGCAGCAGCAGGCCGCCGGAGATCTGCTTGAACTCGCGCTCGACGGGGGCGTAGAAGTCGGGGAGCTGCAGCAGGCGCAGGTTCTTCTTGGTCTTCAGCACCTCGAGCGCCTCGGGCTCGAAGCCGGGGGCGACGAGCACCTCGGTGAAGATCTCCTTCACCGTCTCGGCCATGGCGAGGGTGACGGGCCGGTTCGCGGCGATGACGCCGCCGAAGGCCGACACCGGGTCGCACTCGTGGGCGCGGCGGTGGGCGGAGGCGATGGGGTCGATCGCCTTCGAGCTCGCGATCGCGATGCCGCACGGGTTCGCGTGCTTGATGATCGCGACGGCGGGCAGTACGAAGTCGTACGCCGCGCGGACGGCCGCGTCGGCGTCGACGTAGTTGTTGTAGGACATCTCCTTGCCGTGCAGCTGCGTCGCCTGCGCGATGCCGGTGCCGTCGGGCGAGACGTAGAGGGCCGCCTTCTGGTGCGAGTTCTCGCCGTAGCGGAGGACCTGCTGCAGGGTCCCGCGGATCTCGACCGAGCCCTCGACGCCCTCGGCCGCCTCCTGCCCGGCGAACCAGGCGGCGACGGCGGAGTCGTAGGAGGCGGTGTGCGCGAAGGCGCGGGCCGCCAGGGTGCGGCGCGCGGCGAGCGTCGTGCCGCCGTCGGCGAGGGCGGTCTCGATCCCGGAGTAGTCGGCCGGGTCGACGACGATCGCGACGTTCGCGTGGTTCTTCGCGGAGGCGCGGACGAGGGCCGGGCCCCCGATGTCGATGTTCTCGACCACGGTCGCCGGGTCGGCGCCGCCGGCGACGGTCTCGCGGAACGGGTACAGGTTCACCACGACCAGCTCGAACGCGGCGATGTCGAGCTGCTCCAGCTGCTCGCGGTGCGAGGCGAGCCTCAGGTCGGCGAGGATGCCCGCGTGCACGGCCGGGTGCAGCGTCTTCACGCGGCCGTCGAGCGACTCCGGGAACCCGGTGACGGCCGAGACGTCGGTGACCTCGTGGCCGGCGCCGCGGAGGGTCGCTGCGGTCGAGCCGGTGGAGACGAGCTCGACGCCGGCCGCGGCGAGCGCCGCTCCGAGCTCGAGCAGGCCGGTCTTGTCGCTGACCGAGATCAGCGCCCGGCGGACGGGGACCCGGTCGCGGTCGTCGTAGCTGCTGGGATCGTGGGCGGTGATGCTCATGCGCGGGCGAGCTCCTCGAGGTCGACGGTTCCGTGGGCGATGTCGAGCACCGTCTGCACCAGCAGGCGACGCTCGATGGTCTTGATGCGCTCGTGCAGCGCGTCCTCGCTCTCGCCGGGGAGCACGGCGAGGCTCTCCTGGGCGATGACGGGTCCCGTGTCGACGCCGGTGTCGATCACGTGCACGGTGACGCCGGTCTCGGTCGCGCCGGCGGCGAGGGCGTCGCGGACGGCGTGGGCGCCGGGGAAGAGGGGCAGCAGGGCGGGATGCGTGTTGATCATCCGCGGGCTGAGCGCGTCCACCACCACGGGCGGCAGGATGCGCATGAAGCCCGCGCAGACGACGAGGTCGGGCTCCCACTCCTGGATGCGCCCGAGCAGGGCGGCGCCCCACTCGTCGCGGGAGGAGAAGTCGCGCGGCGCGACCGTGAAGGCGGGGACTCCGCGCTCCTCGGCGTGGCGGAAGCCCTCGGCGTCGGTGTCGCTGCCGACCGCGACGATGCGGGCGGGGAAGCCCTCGTCGCCGGTGGCGTCCAGCAGGGCGCGGAGGTTCGATCCGCCGCCGGAGAGGAGCACGACCAACTTCAGCACTGCGCAAGTCTAGGGGGACGCCTCCGCCGGCGTCAGCCGCGTCGGCTGCGGCCCGCGGCGAGGCCCAGGCCCGCGGCCAGCGCGAGCTCGAGGGCGGCGACCGCCCCGACGACGAGCGGGTCCGGGCCCACCTGGGCGAGCCGCCCGGGCCCGGCGGCGCCCGCCGAGAACCAGGCGAGGAGCCCGAGCAGCAGGCCGCCGACCACGCCGATCCCGCCGGCCGCGGCGGCGCCCCAGCGCAGCAGCGAGCGTCCGTCGAGCGCCTCGATCACGCCGCGCCGCAGCCGCCATCCCGCGGCGAACCCGGCGAGCAGCGGCACGAGCAGTCCGAGGAATCCGAAGGCCGAATCCCCTGCGGGCAGTGCGGCGAGGACCGGGATCGACGGGATCGGTCCGAGCAGCGTTCCGGCCGCGCTCACGGAGGAGCCGGTGCCGAGGGCGAAGCCCGGGCCGATCAGCCAGCTCGCCGCCCAGATCACCAGGTTCGGGAGGAACGCGAGCTGTCCGAGAGTGAGGGCCAGGCCGCCGAGAGCCTCGGCGCCGAGGCTCTCGTAGAGCGCGACGACCGAGGTGTAGTGCACGACCAGCAGCACGGCGACGAGCACCGCCGCGACTCCGACCACGCCGGCCGCGGCGAGCGCTCCCCCGCGCAGCGACGCGAGGACGAGCCCGGGCCCCGGCGCGGGGACGCGGTCGAGCGCGGAGCCGGCCAGCTCGCCGAGGGGGTCGGCCTCGTCGCTGCGGGCGGAGTGGAGCGCTGCTCCGACGAGCACCCCCAGCGCGAAGACGAGCGGCGGCAGCAGCGTCCCCTGCAGGGGATCGACGGTGGCGGCCGGGTCCGCGGATCCGAGCGAGACCAGGAGCGCGATCGCCAGGTAGGTCGCGATCGCGACGAGGACGCCGATGGCCCGGAACGGCGACTCCTGGGCGCGGCGGCCGGTGCGCGCGCCGAGCAGCACGGTGAGGAGTGCGAACGCCAGCGGGGCGATTGTCACCGGGAAGGCGTCCGCACCTCCGGGCAGCGCGACGGCGAGGGCGGAGTCGGGGGCCAGAGCCGCCTGCAGGTCGGCCCCGTGGCCGAGCAGCCAGGCGTCGGCGGCTACTCGCCAGAACACGCCGAAGTCGACCGTCGTGTCGTACTGCACGGCCCAGAGGACGGTCAGCGGGACGAGCGGGATCGCGATCCCGATCAGCGCCGACAGCGCGGCGTCGAAGGCGGCGAGGAGGGCGACGGTGATCCGGTTCATGGGCCTGACGAGCCTAGCGGCGGCGCGCTCGGAGGCGGGTCAGGGGCGCGCCGCCCGGCCCTCTAGTGTCGGAGCCATGACGGGGACCTCGGACGCACGGACGGAGCGCGGCCTGGACCGCCTCGTGAACTTCTCCGACGCCGTCGTCGCCATCGCCATCACGTTCCTCGTCCTCCCCCTCGTCGACGTGGTCGAGGAGGGCCGCGCGGCCGATCTGGGGTCCCTCCTCACCGGGCACTACGGCACCCTCTCCGCCTTCTTCATCACGTTCGCCGTGATCGGACGGCTCTGGGCGGTCCACCACTCCGTCTTCGAGGGCGTGGCCCGGTACTCGCCCGCGCTCGTCGTCGCGAACTTCGTCTGGCTGGCCGCGGTCGTCCTGCTCCCCTTCGCGGCGAACCTGATCTCGAACGTGCTCGACACCGACGGCAGCGTCATCGCGCTCTACATCGGCACGATGATCGCGGCGAGCGCGGCGACCCTCGCGATGCAGCTCATCGTGCGCCGCGATCCGGATCTCCTGGCCCCGGGGGCGGAGCCGCGGCGCTCCCTTTCGAGGTCGCTGATCGTGATCAGCGTCCTCCTCGCGGCCCTCGTGCTCGCCGTCGCGGTGCCGGCCGTCAACATGTTCGCGCTCCTGCTGCTCCTGCTCTCGGGTCCGATCGAGCGCCTGGTGCACCGCGGTCGCCCCGGAGGACGAGCGGCCCACCGCCGGACGGAGCGCGGGCTCGACCGGCTCGTCAACTTCTCGGACGCGACCGCCGCCATCGCCATCACCGTCCTCGTCCTGCCGCTGGTGCAGCTGGCTCCCGAGGTCGCCCGGGAGGGCGGCGGAGTCCCGGCGCTGCTCGCGGAGCACCTGGACTCGGTCCTCGCCTTCGCGCTCTCCTTCGCCGTCATCGCCGTCTTCTGGATCCCCCACCACCGCGTCTTCGAGATCGCCGGGGACTACGACGGCGCCCTGGTGTGGCTGGACCTGCTCTGGCTGGCCGCGCTGGCGTTCTTCCCGTTCTCGACGAGCGCGCTGGCACTGTTCCCGGACTCCCGGGCGACGATCGGGCTCTACATCGGCACGATGGCCGCGATGAGCGGGGCGCTGGTCCTGATCGAGCTGCGCCTCTCCCGGCACCCGGAGCTCAGGCGGCCCGGCACAGGGCCCCTGCCGCTCGCGCCCGCCCTGCTGCCCTTCGCGCTGCTCCTCGTCGCACTGGCGCTGGCGCTGCTGATCCCGTCGGTCGGGCTCTGGTGGCTGCTCCTGCTCCTGCTGCAGCGGCCCGTCCGGGCACTGCTCGCGCGACGCTGATCCTCAGGCGCCGGGCGTCCAGCCCAGCTGCGGGGCGATGCGCTCGGCGACGGCGCGCAGGATGCGCCGGTGCGACTCCACCCCGCCGACCGCCGGGAGCGTCACCGTGAGCGCGTCCGCCTCCGCGAGCGCCGGATCCGCGGCGAGCGATGCGACGATCCGCTCCGGGCTCCCGACGTGGAGGGGGCTGAAGCGCATCGGGGCGGCGATGATCGACCGGTCGGCCGTGCGGGGGCGGCCCTCGTCGTCCATCCGCGCGAGGTAGCCCTCGATGAAGGGGCGGTGCGCCTCCTCGTCGGCGGCGTCGAGCAGCGGCAGCACGATGCGGCCCGCCGTCACCCTCGACGTGCGCCCCGGGTGGGCTGCGGCGAAGGCCTCGCGGTAGGCGCGGATCTGCACCGCCTGCTGCTCGGCGAACGGCAGGCCCGTCTCCTCCGTGTTGAGCGTGGACACCTGCAGGTGCATGCCCTGCTCGCCCGCCCGGACCGCGGAGGACACCGTTCCCGCCCCGTACCAGAGCCGGTCGGCGAGGCCGGGCGCGTGCGGCTGCTGGACGAGCGGAGCGCCGACCGGGACCGACATCAGGGCCGACTCCGCGACGCCGAGCACGGCGCCCGAGAGTGCCTCGCGGAGTCGCGCGATGCGCTCCTGCGCCTCCTCGCGGAAGTCGCGCTCGGCCTGCCCGAACACCCCGTCGAAGACGGAGGCGAGATGCGCGAAGCCGCTGCTGACGCCGAGGTCGAGGCGTCCGCCCGAGAGCAGGTCCACGGTCGCGGCGTCCTCGGCGAGGCGCACGGGCGACTCGTAGCGGGCGCCGATGACCGCGGTCCCGAGGCGGAGGCGGCGGGTCCGCTGGGAGGCGGCCGCGAAGAAGGTCATCGGAGACGCGAGGTAGCGCTCGAAGTGCCGCACGCGGACCCAGCCGGTGCCGTAGCCGAGCTCCTCGGCGAGCTCGAGCAGGGCCAGCCCGTCCTCGAGGCTCCGCGCGGCGTCGCCGGGCTGCTCGGGGCCCTCCGGGTACGGCACGAAGGTCAGCAGGTCGAGTCCGAGGCGGCGGGTCACTCTGCGACGCTACTCCGGCCGGACCCGCCCCGACGACGGAACGGACGGCGCCGCCCGCCGGAGCAGGGGCACCGTCCGTTCCGACGGTGGTGCGGGGAGGACGGGCGCTAGAGCGCCGCGTAGACCTCGCGGAGCAGGGCGGCCGTCTCGGAGGGCGTCTTGCCGACCTTCACGCCCGCGGCCTCGAGGGCCTCCTTCTTGGCCTGCGCGGTGCCGGCCGAGCCGGAGACGATGGCGCCGGCGTGGCCCATCGTCTTGCCCTCGGGGGCGGTGAAGCCCGCGACGTAGCCGACGACGGGCTTCGTGACGTTCGCCTTGATGAAGTCCGCGGCGCGCTCCTCGGCGTCGCCGCCGATCTCGCCGATCATCACGATCGCCTTCGTCTCGGGGTCGGCCTCGAACGCGGCGAGCGCGTCGATGTGCGTCGTGCCGATGATCGGGTCGCCGCCGATGCCGATGGCGGTCGAGAAGCCGAGGTCGCGCAGCTCGTACATCATCTGGTAGGTCAGGGTGCCCGACTTCGAGACGAGGCCGATCGGGCCCTTGCCGGTGATCGTCGCGGGGGTGATGCCCACGAGCGACTCGCCCGGCGTGATGATGCCGGGGCAGTTGGGGCCGATGATCCGCGTCTTGTTCCCCTTCTCCTGCGCGTACGCCCAGAACTCCGCGGAGTCCTGCACCGGGATGCCCTCGGTGATGACGACGAGGAGGCCGATCTCGGCGTCGATCGCCTCGATGACGGCGTCCTTCGAGAAGGCGGGCGGCACGAACGCGATGGAGACGTCGGCGCCGGTGGCCTCCATCGCCTCCTTCACGGTGCCGAAGACGGGGAGCTCGACGTCGCCGTGGGTGACGGTCGTGCCGGCCTTGCGGGCGTTGACGCCGCCGACCACGTTCGTGCCGGCCTTGAGCATCAGCGCGGTGTGCTTGGTGCCCTCGCCGCCGGTGATGCCCTGGACGATGACCTTGGAGTCCTTGGTGAGGAAGATCGACATGCTTGTTCTCTGATTCCTTGAGTCGTCGGGTCCGTTACGCGGCGGCGAGTTCGGCGGCCTTGTCGGCGCCCTCGTCCATGGTCGCGGCGAGCGTGATGAGCGGGTTGGCGGCGGCCTGGAGGATCGCGCGGCCCTCCTCGACCTTGTTGCCGTCGAGGCGGACGACGAGCGGCTTCGTGGCCGAGTCGCCGAGGATCTCGAGCGCCTGGAGGATGCCGTTGGCGACCGCGTCGCACGCGGTGATGCCTCCGAAGACGTTGACGAAGACGCTCTTGACCTGCTCGTCACCGAGGATCACGTCGAGGCCGTTCGCCATCACCTGGGCGGAGGCTCCGCCGCCGATGTCGAGGAAGTTGGCCGGCTTCACGCCGTTGTGCCTCTCTCCGGCGTAGGCGACGACGTCGAGGGTCGACATGACCAGGCCCGCGCCGTTGCCGATGATGCCGACCTCGCCGTCGAGCTTCACGTAGTTGAGGTCGTTCTCCTTGGCCTTCGCCTCGAGCGGGTCGGCGGCGTCCTTGTCCTCGAGCGCGGCGTGGTCCGCGTGGCGGAAGCCGGCGTTCTCGTCGAGCGAGACCTTGCCGTCGAGCGCGACGATGTCGCCCTCCTCGGTGAGCACGAGCGGGTTCACCTCGACGAGCGTGGCGTCCTCGCCGGTGTAGACGTCGTACAGCTTCACCAGGACGGGCGCGACCTTGGCGATCAGCTCCTCCGGGAACTTCGCCGCGCGGGCGATCTCCTCGGCCTTGGCCTGGTCGATGCCCTGGCCGGGGACGACCTCGACGCGCGCGAGGGCGTCGGGGCGCTCGACGGCGAGCTGCTCGATCTCCATGCCGCCCTCGTAGGAGGTGAGCGAGAGGTAGGAGCGGTTGGCCCGGTCCAGCAGCACCGAGAAGTAGAACTCGCGGTCGATGCGCGCACCGCCGGCGACCATGACGCGCTTGACGACGTGGCCCTTGATGTCGAGGCCGAGGATCGACTGCGCCGCGGCGAACGCGTCCTCGGGGGTCTTCGCGACCTTCACGCCGCCCGCCTTGCCGCGGCCGCCGATCTTGACCTGCGCCTTGACGACGGTGACGCCGCCCAGCTTCTCCGCCGCGGCGCGCACCTCCTCCGGCGTGTCGGCGACGATGCCCGGGAGCACGGGGACGCCGTACTTCTCGAACAGATCACGGGCCTGGTATTCGAAGAGATCCACGCTGCATTCCCATTCCGCGCCGAGCGCGCTTGCGTTTCGAGTTCGAGGTGGCCCGGACGACGCCGGAGTCTCGGCACTGTCCCTGGGCCGCGCCGAGTCTACTCCGCACCCGCCGGGGGCTTCCCGTGCGGTCGCTCCGCGCCCGCCGGACGCCCGCCGGGGGCACCGGCTCCTATTCCGCCCGCCGCTCCCGCGTAGCGTGGAGCCATGTCGTCGGCCTCCCGCACCCCGGACGTCTTCCGCGAGGGCGTGTTCCTGCTGGCGGGCGCGCGCGCGATCCTCCTCCAGATCGCGCACCCGGCGGTCGGGCAGGGCGTCGCCGACCACTCCGACTTCGTGCACCGGGCCGTGAACCGCCTGCACGGGACGCTCTCCTACCTCTACGTCCTGCACTACGGCACTCCCGAGGACGTGCGCGCCGTCCGCCGCCGCGTGAACAGGGCGCACGTGCCCGTGCGCGGCCCCGGCTACACGGCCTTCGACCCGGAGCTGCAGCGCTGGGTCGCGGCGACGCTCACCCAGTCGATGCTGCAGCTCTACGAGGGCGCCTTCGGTGCGCTGAGCGAGGAGGAGGCGGACGACATCGTGCGCCGCTCCGTCGTCGTCGGCGCGGCCCTGCAGATGCCCGCGGACCTCTGGCCCGACTCCCGCACCGCGTTCGACGCCTACTGGGAGCGGGAGCTGGAGCGCCTCGAGGTCACGCCCGCGGCCCGCCGGGTCGCCCACGACCTGCTGGGCCCGAGCATCGCCGCCTGGTACCTGCGCCCGCTCGGCCCCTACCTCCGCCTGATCACCGCCGGTCTGCTCCCGGCGGCGCTCCGCGAGCCCTTAGGCTTCCACTGGACCGCACGGCAGGAGGCGCGGTTCGAGCGGGCGCTCTCGCGCACCTTCGCCGTCTACCGCCTGCTTCCCGCGATCGTGAGGACGGCGCCCAGCCGCTACTACCTCGCCCGGGTCCGACGCGACGCTCAGAAGCCGGCCACGACCTCCCAGCCCGCGTAGGCGGCGAGCTCCAGCCCGAGCGCCTGCGCGGCCGCACGCGCCTCGTCGATCCCGCGCTCGTCGCGCACGTCGACGGTGACCGGCACGCTGTCGCCGAACCCCGCGATCTCGACCCGCGCGCTCGTCGGACCGCTGTAGAGCGGGACGTGCGCGTCCGCGGTCCGCGCGCCGACCACTCGCGAGCCGGTCGCCTCTGCGATCACCGCGAGGGCGAACGGAGCCGTCACCACCGCATCCGTGTAGAGCGTCGCCTCGCCGCGCATCGCGCCTCCCGTCGTCCGACCCTCGGAACCGGGCCGCAGCAGTCCGACTGTAGGCAGCCGCCCGCGCCTCCCGCACCCCCTTCCGCTCGGCGCCGGGATGCGCACTCCCCGCCCGTCCGTGCTGAACATCCGGTGCGGATCGCTCGACGCGGCCGCCCGGCGGATCTACGGTGAAGCACCCGGCATCCGCCGCGGCGGTCAACGACGACTGGAGCCTTGATGAGCATCACCGAACCCCGCACGGCCGAGGCCCCCGCCGCTCCCCCGCCCGCCGCCGGCTTCGGCACCCTCTCCGTCGCGGCCATCCTGGCGGAGGCGGCGCGGCGCACCCCTGACACGATCGCCATCCGCGTCGGCGAGCAGGCCGTCGACTACGCGACCCTCTGGCGGCAGACCCGTGCCTACGCCGGAGCCCTGCGCGCCCAGGGGATCGGACCGGGCGACCGCGTGGCCCTGCTCGTCCCGAACGTCCCCGACTTCCCCCGCGGCTACTTCGCCGTCCTCGCGCTCGGCGCCGTGGTGGTCCCGGTGCACGCCCTGCTCAAGCACGACGAGATCGCCTATGTTCTGCGCGACTCCGGAGCCGTCGCGCTCGTGTGCGCCGCTCCGCTGCTCGCCGAGGGGGCCGCCGGAGCGGACCTCGCCGGCGTCCCTGTGCTGAGCGTGATGGTGCCCGACGGCACCGCCTCGCCCCTCCCGCGCCTGGAGGACCTCGCCGCGGAGGCGACTCCGATCGACCGCTACGTGCCCCGCTCCCCCTCCGACACGGCGACGATCCTCTACACCAGCGGCACCACCGGCCGCCCGAAGGGGGCGGAGGGGACGCACTTCGCGATCGTCTCGCAGTCGGACGTGCTGCTGATGAACACGTTCGACCTGCACCGCGGCGACGTGGTGCTCGGGGCGCTGCCGCTCTTCCACACCTTCGGGCAGGTCTGCGCGATGAACACGGCCTTCCGCACCGCCGCGACGGTCGTCCTGGTGCCGAAGTTCGACGGCGACGCCGCGCTCGAGGCGATGATCGCCCACGGCTGCACGGTCTTCGAGGGCGTGCCCACGATGTACGTCGCCCTGCTCGACGCCGCGACCCGGCGCGAGGACCGGCCGCCGCTGCGCTACGCGGTCTCGGGAGGCGCTGCCCTGCCCGTCGCCGTGATCGAGCGCTTCCGCGAGGTGTTCGGCGTCGAGATCTACGAGGGCTACGGGCTCACCGAGACCTCCCCGGTCGCCACCTTCAACCACGTCGGAGTCCCGCCGCGGCCGGGCACGGTCGGCACGCCGATCTGGGGCGTCGAGGTCGAGGTCGCCCGCCCCGACGTGACCGACCGCGTCGAGCTGGTCCCCCGGGGCGAGCTCGGCGAGATCGTGGTGCGCGGGCACAACCTGATGAAGGGGTACCTCGGCAACCCGGCGGCGACCGCGGAGGCGGTGATCGACGGCTGGTTCCGCACCGGCGACCTGGGCACGAAGGACGAGGAGGACTACGTCCGCATCCTCGACCGCACGAAGGACATGATCATCCGCAACGGCTACAACGTGTACCCGCGCGAGGTCGAGGAGGTGCTGATCGGGCACCCGGCCGTGCAGAACGCGGCGGTCTTCGGGATCCCGGACGAGCGCCACGGCCAGGAGGTGATGGCCGCGGTGATCCTCGCCCCGTCGGCGACCGCCACCGCGGAGGAGCTGATCGCCTACGCCAACGAGCACCTCGCCGCCTTCAAGTTCCCCCGCCGCGTCGAGTTCGTCGACGCCCTCCCGCTCGGGCCCAGCGGCAAGATCCTCAAGCGGGAGCTCGTCGCGCGCTACGCAGGCTGACCACTTCCGCGAGATGCCACTCGGGTGAGCCCGCCACGGCGTGCCTCCCACTCGAGTGGAATCTCGCGGAAGGCGACCAGAGGGCACACGGGAAGGGACGGACGTCAGCCGAGCAGGGACCAGACGGTCCCGGCGAGGACGGTGCCGACGGCGGCGCCCGCGAGGACCTGGGCGGGGGTGTGCGCGCCGAGGCGCACCCGCGACCAGAGCACCCAGAGGACGATGGGCACGCTGATCAGCAGGGAGAGCGGTCCGTAGGCGATCAGCACGACGACGGCGCAGGTGGCGACCACCGCCGCGTGCCCGGACAGCTTCCAGACCAGGTTGACCACGCCGACGGCGAGCACCACGGCCACCGTCACCACGCCGAACGTGGTCACCGCGGCAGGAGCGCCGAGCACGGCGAGCAGTACCAGGCCGGCCGCTATCGACACCAGCGCCAGCGCGATCGGCAGCGCCCGCTCGCGCCGGTCGGGCACGTGATGGTCGCCGTGGATCCGGCCGGTGCGCATCAGCAGACGGATGTCGAGGTAGGGCACCACGCCGACGAAGAGCGCCGCGAGCGCTCCCCAGGCGACACCGAGCAGGGGCGGATCCGCGACGCGCGCGCCGACCACGACCGGCACGAGCACCGCGAGGACCGCCGGGGAGAACGCCTCCGTCGCGAGCCGCGCGGCCGCCGATCCGGCCGCCACCGGACTAGATCTTCTCGATCGGCGCGACCTTGATCAGCAGCTTCTTCGCGCCCACCTGGTCGAAGAGCACGTGCGCGACGCGCTTCGAGCCCTCGCCCGTCACCGCGTTCACGCGCCCCTCACCGAAGTCGGTGTGCCGGATGCGGTCGCCTGCGATCAGCTCGAGGTCGCCGTTGTCGCGCACCATGCCGGTGATCCGGTTCGGGAACTCGCCCTTGGCCTTCGGCGCCGCAGCGAGCGCCTCCCGGAACTCGGTGTTCGATCGCGACTTGCCGAAGCCGGGCCGCTGAGCGTTCAGGGCCCGGGGCTGCGTGCCGCCGCGCGAGGTCGCCGCGCCGGGCGACTGGCGCCACTGGATCAGCTCTCCCGGGATCTCCTGCAGGAACCGGCTCGGCATCGCGACCGACGTCTCGCCGTACTGCGCGCGGGTCATCGCGAGCGAGAGGTAGAGGCGCTTGCGGGCCCGGGTGATCCCCACGTAGAACAGCCGCCGCTCCTCGGCCGGGCCGCCGGGCTCGTTCGCCGAGATGCGGTGCGGGAGCAGGTCCTCCTCGATGCCGGTGAGGAACACGGCGTCGTACTCGAGGCCCTTCGCCGTGTGCAGCGTCATCAGCGAGACGGTGCCGGAGTCGTCGTCGAGGTCGTCGGCCGCGGCGACCAGCGAGACCTCGGTGAGGAAGTCGACGAGCCCGCCGTCCGGGTTGTTGCGCGCGAACTCCTTGGTGACGGCGATGAGCTCGTCGACGTTCTCGGCGCGGGCCTCGTCCTGCGGGTCGCGGCTGGCGCGGAGCATGTCGAGGTAGCCGCTGCGGGTGAGGAGCGCCGTCAGGACCTCGTGCACCTTCGCCTCGCCGCCCTCCCGTGCGGGGTCGAGCATCAGCGCGCACTCGTCGAGGAGGGTCGCGAGATCGACGATCGCCTTCGTCACCTTCGGGCCCATCCCGAGCGAGCCGGCGTTGCGCATCGCCTCGCGCAGGGTCACCGCGTTGGTGTCGGCGAACGACTGCAGCTGCGCCTCCGTCGCGGGACCGATGCCCCGCTTCGGAGTGTTCATGATGCGCCGCAGCGCCAGCACGTCGGCCGGATTCGCCACCGTGATCAGGTACGCCAGGGCGTCCTTGATCTCGGCGCGCTCGTAGAACTTCGTGCCGCCCAGGATCCGGTAGGGCAGCGCGGAGCGGATGAAGATCTCCTCCAGCGCGCGGGTCTGCGCGTTGGTGCGGTAGAAGACCGCGATCTCGTCGTAGCCCGTGCCCGCCGCGTGCAGGCGGGCGATCTCGTCGACCACGAACTGCGCCTCGTCGTGACCCGAGTACCCGGTGTAGCCGACGATCTTCTCCCCGTCGCCGCTGGAGGACCAGAGGTTCTTCGCGCGACGGTCGAAGTTGTTCGAGATGACGGCGTTGGCCGCCGAGAGGATGTTCTGCGTCGAGCGGTAGTTCTGCTCGAGCAGGATCACGCGGCAGCCCGGGAAGTCGCGCTCGAACTCGACGATGTTGCGGATGTCGGCGCCGCGGAACGCGTAGATGGACTGGTCCGAATCGCCGACGACGGTGAGCGAGGCCCCCGGGATGGAGCCGTCGGCCGTGACCGGTCCGCGGTAGGGGCGGTCGAACTGCGCCGCCGCCATCGTCGCCGGCGGCACGGGCCGGGTCAGCTCGTGGATCAGCGAGTACTGGGCGTGGTTCGTGTCCTGGTACTCGTCGACCAGCACGTGGCGGAAGCGCCGCTGGTACTTCGCGGCGACGTGCGGGAAAGCGCGGAAGAGGTAGACGGTCTGCGCGATCAGGTCGTCGAAGTCGAACGCGTTCGCCCCCTCGAGCGCCCGCGAGTAGGCCCGGAAGACCTGGAGGAACATCTCCTCGTTCGGGTCGCTGAGGTTCGCGGTGCGGGCGTAGGAGTCGACGTCGGCGAGCTCGTTCTTGAGCTTGGAGATCTTCGCGGAGGCGCTCGCGACGGTGATCCCGAGCGAGTCGGCCTCGAGGTCCTTCACGATGCGCTTGAGCAGGGCGCGCTGATCGCCCGAGTCGTAGATCGTGAACGACTTGGTCATGCCGAAGTTCTCGGCCTCGCGGCGCAGGATCCGCACGCACGCGGAGTGGAACGTCGAGATCCACATCCCCTCGGCGCTCTGCCCCACCAGCTTCTCGACGCGCTCGCGCATCTCGGCCGCGGCCTTGTTGGTGAACGTGATCGCGAGGATCTGGCTCGGCCAGGCCTCGCCGTTGCCCAGGAGGCTCGCGATGCGCCGGGTGAGGACGCTGGTCTTGCCCGAGCCCGCACCCGCGACGATGAGCAGCGCGTCTCCGCGGTACTCGACCGCCTCGCGCTGCTGGGGGTTCAGCCCCGCGACGAGCTGCTCGTGCGCCGGGTCGGTGCGGGGCGCGTCCCCGGGGCCGCCGGGGGGACCGACGATGACCGGGGTGGCGCGGGAGTCGCTCGGATCGAAGAGGAAGCTCATGTCCCTCCGAGTGTAGATCGCCCCTCCGACACCGGGAGCGGTCAGGCGGTCCGCTGACGCGGCGCGGGCGAGGTGAGCGCCCCGCCGACGTCCAGTCCGCGCCACGCGAGGGAGAAGCCGAGCACGGCGAGCGCCGACGTCGACACCGCCAGGAGCTGCAGGAGCGCGAAGGCGGTGAGGTCCTTCGTGTCGTCGGGGTAGTACTGGATGCCCTGGACGGCGAGAGCCGCGAGCAGCACCACCACGATCACCGAGCACACCAGGAGCAGCCGGTTCACCCCGCGCCGCGCGGGCCTCTTCGGCGCTCGGCCCACCTGGGCCCTGGTGGTCAGCCACGCGCAGGCGGCGGAGGCGGAGGCGAGCGCGACGAGGTCGGCCCCGAGGACGTCGCTCGCCCGGTGCCAGGAGGCGGCCATCGTCAGGTTGCCGACCAGCACCACGACCGCGCCGCCCAGCGCGAGCACGACGGTCCGCGCGCGCCCGGGGACGACCATCGCCAGGGCGAAGACCACCGAGACGGCCGCCGCGGTGTGCCCGCTCGGGAAACTGCCGCCGGTGTACCAGGAGTCGGTGTCGACCAGCTCGGGCCGCTCGAGGACCACGTTCTTGAGCAGCTGGGTGAGCCCGGCCGTGACGACGATCGAGCCGACGGAGGCGACGGCCAGCGCCGGGCGCCTCCGGATCAGCGCGATCGCCGCGACGAGCAGGGCGCCGACGACCATGGAGAGCGGGGTGACGTCCGCGAGCGCCCCCGCGGCGGCGCCGGTGGCGCGGCCGAAGACGAGGTCGGCGCCCCGGAGCCCCGAGTTCTCGACGCCCTGGCCCTGAGGGGTGAGCACGGCGAGCCAGTAGACGACGGCGACGCCGATCACGGCGAGGACGGCGGTGGTGATCCAGCGGCGGGTGATGCGCTCTCGGGTGGACACGGGGCCTCCTCTCGAGGGTCGGGCGGGCGGTGGTGAGCCGATGATGCCAGCGCAGCCTCCGCGTCCGCTCGGCACGCGCCGGAGGAGCGCCCGATCACGATCCGGGTTCAGCCGCGGAGCAGACGCTCCTGCTCGGCCGCCCGCGCCTCGATCGCCAGATCGGGCTGGTCGGCGAAGACGCCGTCCACTCCCGAGCGGAGGATCATCGCGAACTCCTCCTGCCAGCCGCCGTACTCCGCCGGGTCCTTCCCGCGGCGGTGCACCTTCTCGAGGAATCGGTTCTCGGCGCGCAGCGTCCAGCAGTAGACCTCGAGCCCGGCCGCGTGGGCGTCCTCGACGAGCGGACCGGTCCCCGTCGCCCGGCCGGCCGCGTCCCGCGAGAAGAGCATGCTCTTGTCGACGCTGATCCCGTCGACGACTCCGGCGAGGTTCCGCAGTCCCGCCGGCGTGGTGAAGGCGGAGTAGGGGGCCGCGGCGGCGCCGTGGGCGGCCACGAGGTCGGGCGGGGCGCCCCGTGACTCGAGCAGGTAGACCCGGCGGGTGCCGACTCCGCTCACCGCGAGCCGCTCCAGCACGGTCTTCTCGAAGCTCTCGATCGTGAGCCGCGGGTCGCGCGGACCCCAGCCCGCGGCGGCGAGCTCCTCGCGCAGCAGCACGTCCAGCGGCAGCCCGATCCCGGCGAAGTACGTCGCGTGCTTGATCTCGGCGACGAGCCCCGGCGGAGCGAGCGGATCGTCCTCCGCCGCCCGGTCCAGCAGCGCCAGCAGCTCCCTGAAGCGCAGCAGCGGGAACTGCCCGTCGAACGTGGCGCTGGAGCCGCGCACCGCCGGCAGCCGCTCGCGGGCCCGCAGCTCCGACAGCTCGTCCCAGGTGAAGTCCTCGGTGAACCAGCCGGTGATCTCGCGGCCGTCGATCCGCTTGGTGGTGCGGCGCGCAGCGAACTCCGGGCTCTTCTCGACGTCCGTCGTGCCGGAGATCTCGTTCTCGTGGCGGAGGACGAGCACGCCGTCGCGGGTCGCCACCAGATCGGGCTCGAGCGCATCGGCGCCCAGCGCGATCGCCAGCTCGTAGGCGGAGCGGGTGTGCTCCGGTCGGTAGCCGCTCGCTCCGCGGTGGCCGATGACGAGCGGTGACTGACGCGCGGGCATGCCGCGATCCTACGGGCGGCACTGCGCGGCTCGCAGCGGAGTCGAGGTCCGCTCGAAGAGAACAGCCAGACTCTGAGAGGTGCTCTCAGATATGGTGGTGTCCATCGTCGCAGTCCTCTCGGATCCGCGGCGCACCCCGCACCCACAGCGACTCAGATCCGCGAGTTCCCTCGGAGACCAGCGCACCTGAGAGAAGAGGAACCATGGCAAGCAACAATCCGGCCTTCGGACGCCCGGAGTTCAGCAACCGCGGCTACGCCGGCCGCGTGCAGGACCTCCCGGACGTCTCCCCCGGCACGCTCGACCAGATGTACTCCCGTCCGGCCGCCGGCTCCGTCGAGACCGACCGGATGACGGTCGAGGACACCCTCGCCAAGACCGCCCTCGCCTTCGTCGTGCTCCTCGCGGGTGCGGCCGTCGGCTGGTTCGTCCCGGACCTGATGCTCCCCGCCGTGCTCGTCGCGCTGGTGCTGGGCATCGTCAACGCCTTCAAGAAGCAGCCGTCGCCGGCCCTGATCCTCGGCTACGCCGCGACCCAGGGCATCGCGGTCGGTGCGATCTCGAAGTTCTTCGAGAGCGCGTACGCCGGAGCGGTCGTCCAGGCCCTCATGGCGACCGTCATCGTGATCGGCGTCACCCTGGCGC
Source organism: Rathayibacter sp. AY1B7 (assembly GCF_002932735.1). Classification (NCBI taxonomy): domain Bacteria; kingdom Bacillati; phylum Actinomycetota; class Actinomycetes; order Micrococcales; family Microbacteriaceae; genus Rathayibacter; species Rathayibacter sp. AY1B7. The sequence continues at coordinate 22,232 of NZ_PSWK01000028.1, read as the reverse complement.
TGTTCATGAACGGCAAGATCCGCACCTCGCCGAAGCTCAACAAGATCTTCTTCATCGGCATGATCAGCTACGCGGTGTTCTCGCTGGTGAACCTGGGCCTCGGCCTCTTCGGCGTCGGCGGCGGCTTCGGTCTCCGCACCGGCTTCATCGGCATCGTGATCGGCCTCATCGCCGTCGCGCTCGCCACGTACTCGCTCGTGATGGACTTCGAGTTCATCCAGCAGGGCGTGCGCAACCGCCTCCCCCGCATCTACGGCTGGACCGGCGCCTACGGCATCCTGGTCACCGTCGTCTGGATGTACCTGGAGATCCTGCGCCTCGTCGCGATCTTCCGCGAGTAGCACGGCGCACCACGTCCGACGGGCGCTCGACCTCCGGGTCGGGCGCCCGTCGTCGTTCCCGGCCCCAGCGTCGTTCCCGGTGCACTGCCGGGAGCGCCTGGCACGATGGAGGGATGAGCGCCGCAGACTCCCGGATCGTCGGCCTCGACGTCGCACGCGGCCTGGCCGTCCTCGGCATGTTCGCCGCCCACCTCGCCCCCGTCGAGAGCGAGATGCTCTGGAACGGCCGCAGCTCCGTCCTCTTCGCCGTGCTGGCGGGAGTGTCGATCGGGCTGATGACAGGCGGCGCACAGCGCTCCTCGCGGCCCTGGCAGGACACGGGATCGATCCTGCTCCGCGGGCTGTACCTGCTCGTCATCGGCGTCGCCCTCACCCTGCTCGGGACGCCGATCGCGGTGATCCTGCCGCACTACGGGGTGATGTTCCTCGTCGCGGCGCTGCTGCTCTTCCTGCCGCGGGCGGTCCTCGCCGTGCTGGTCGCGGTCGCGGCGATCGCCGGGCCCCTCGCGGTCGACGCGCTGACGAGCGCCGGCGGCTCCTGGCTCTCGACCCTGTCGCCCGACGAGGCGCTCCTGGCCGCGCAGCCCCTCATCTGGCTCACCCAGTACTACCCGGTGCCGTCGTGGCTGGCGTACGTGGTGCTCGGCCTCCTGATCGCGCGCTGCGACATCCGGTCCGCGACCACCCAGCGCTGGGTCGTCGTCGGCGGCGCCGTCTCGGCCGTGCTCGGCTACGGCGGCGGGCTGCTGCTCGGGGGTCCGGAGGCGGTGGAGGCGCACGCCAGCACCACCGCCGAGCTCCTCGGGGCGGGCGGGGTCGCCTGCGTGGTCCTCGGCGCGCTGACGGCTCTGCTGCAGCGGCTGCCGCTCCTGGCACGGGCGGCGACTCCGATCGCGGCCGTCGGTGCGATGCCGCTGACGATCTACTCGCTGCAGCTCGTGGCGCTGGCGGTGTACCTGGTCCCGTACGAGCCGTTCGACTTCGAGGCGTGGCGCAGCTGGGCGCTGCTCGGCGTCTTCGTGGTCGGCTCGATCGTCGCCGCTCTCCTCTGGAGGCGGCTCGTGGGGCAGGGCCCGCTGGAGTGGCTGCTCGCGCGCGCGTCGCTGCGGCCTCGGGGTCCGCGCGCGGCGCTGGGTTAGGGTGGCCGGATGATCACGCGTCGCGAGGCCGCTCAGCGCCTCGACATCCCCCTCGAGATGGCGACGCGGCACGGCATCCCCACCCGTCTGTCGGAGGAGGAGCTCGCCGCCCTCGAGCAGGATCCGCCCGCCTGGCTCGTCCAGTCGCGCGCGAACCGCACCGGCAGGCGTCCCGTGTGGGTGACCCTCGACTGCGCCGTCTGCGGCCGCTCCGAGGCCGCCCGCCCGAAGAAGTGGTGGCCCGAGTTCACGTTCCTCGTCTGCGAGGACCACTCCCCCGCCTCCTGGCCGTACCACCCCGAGGGCCACCGCCGCGACGAGTACGACGGCATCGGCACCCGCTTCATCGGCGTGCTCGACACCCCCGCCTGACCCGCGCTCGCGCGCCTGCCGCCTGCACCTCGGCCCCCGGACCAGCGCCGACCCGCGTTCCCCGACCACCCGGCAGGAGCTCGCCTCTCGATCGGCACCCCCGGAACGTCCCCGCAGGGCCTCGAACCCCTGACCGCCACTCGGTACACCTCGCGAGGAACCGGTCGCCCCTGACCGATTCCCCGACCTCACCGCGGCCACCCGTTCCCTGAACAGCCACCTGAGCTCGTTCCCTGACCTGCACCTGGGAACGGCCCCGCAGGGGCTCGTTCCCCACTACCTGCACCCAGGAACGGCCCCACAGGAGCTCGTTCCCCACTACCTGCACCCGGGAACGGCTCCGCAGGGGCTCGTTCCCCCACCCGCTCCCCTCAACAAGAAACGGCCCCCTCGAAGGGAGCCGTTCCTGACGTTCCGCGGGTCTCCGCGCGGTCAGCTGCAAGGCGGAGAAGGGCGCGATACCGGAGGTATCGCAACCGCCGACAACGCCGCAGATGACCGTGCGGAGACCCGCGGAATCATTCCCACTCGATGGTGCCGGGGGGCTTGGACGTCACATCCAGCACCACCCGGTTCACGCCGCTCACCTCGTTGGTGATGCGGTTGGAGATTCTGGCGAGGAGGTCGTAGGGCAGGCGGGTCCAGTCGGCGGTCATCGCGTCTTCCGAGGAGACGGGGCGCAGGACGATGGGGTGGCCGTAGGTGCGGCCGTCGCCCTGGACTCCGACGGAGCGGACGTCGGCGAGGAGGACGACGGGGCACTGCCAGATCTCGGTGTCGAGGCCGGCGGCGGTGAGCTCGGCGCGGACGATGGCGTCGGCGTCCTGGAGGAGGTCGAGCCGCTCCTGGGTGACCTCGCCGACGATGCGGATGCCGAGGCCGGGTCCGGGGAAGGGCTGGCGGCCGACGATGACCTCGGGGAGGCCGAGCTCGCGGCCGATCGCGCGGACCTCGTCCTTGAAGAGGGTGCGCAGCGGCTCGACGAGGGCGAACTGCAGGTCCTCGGGGAGTCCGCCGACGTTGTGGTGGGACTTGATGTTGGCGGTGCCGGTGCCGCCGCCGGATTCGACGACGTCGGGGTAGAGCGTGCCCTGGACGAGGAAGTCGATCGTCTCGCCCTCGCCCTGCGCTTCGAGCACGAGCGCTTCGGCGGCGGCCTCGAAGGTGCGGATGAACTCGCGGCCGATGATCTTGCGCTTCTGCTCCGGGTCGCTGACGCCGGCGAGCGCGTCGAGGAACTGCTCGCGCGCGTCGACGGTGACCAGGCGGACGCCGGTCGCGGCGACGTAGTCCTCCTCGACCTGGCGGCGCTCGTCCTTGCGGAGGAGTCCGTGGTCGACGAAGACGCAGGTGAGCTGGTCGCCGATGGCACGGTGCACGATCGCAGCGGCGACGGCGGAGTCGACTCCGCCGGACAGGCCGCAGATGACGCGTCCGGTGCCGACCTGCTCGCGGATCACGGCGACCTGGTCGTCGATCACGTTGGAGGAGTTCCAGTCGGCCGGGATGCCCGCGGCGCGGTGGAGGAAGTTCTCGATGACGGCCTGGCCGTAGGCGGAGTGCTTGACCTCCGGGTGCCACTGCACGCCGTAGAGGCGGCGCTCGTCGTTGCCGAAGGCGGCGACCGGGGTGGAGCTCGTGGAGGCGAGGACCTCGAAGCCCTCGGGTGCCTGTGCGACCGAGTCGCCGTGACTCATCCACACCGTCTGGTCGGCGGGCTGCTCGCCGAGGAGCACGCCACCGTCGGTCGAGAGGGCGGCGTCCGTCGCTCCGTACTCGCGCAGCCCCGTGTTGGCGACCTCGCCGCCGAGCGTCTTCGCCATCACCTGGAAGCCGTAGCAGATGCCCAGGACCGGGACCCCGAGGTCGAAGATCGCGGGGTCGAGCTGCGGGGCGCCCTCCTCGTACACGCTGGAGGGGCCGCCCGAGAGGATGATGCCGACGGGCGACTTCGCGGCGATCTCGGCGGCCGTGGCGTTGGAGGGCACGATCTCGGAGTAGACGTTCGCCTCGCGGACCCGGCGGGCGATCAGCTGCGCGTACTGCGCGCCGAAGTCGACGACGAGGACGGGCTGCGCGGCCAGGTGCGGCTGGGGAGCGGTGGGCTGCTCGCTAATGGGGGGCCTCCACGGAGTCGGTCGGGGTCTTCGGGTCGGTGCCGGCGGCCCGGCGCTCGAGGTACTGCTCGACCTCGCGGGCGATGCGGGTCTCGACGAAGAAGGAGAGGGTGGGCACCACGCCGCCGAGCGCGATGAGCACGAAGCGCGTGAACGGCCAGCGCATGAGGCTCCACAGGCGGAAGTCGGCGAAGAGGTAGACGACGTAGAACCAGCCGTGCGCGATCAGGATGCCGGTGGACAGGTTCGCGCCGGTGCCGCTCGACGTGAACTCGCCTCCGGGCACCTCGTACATCGGGGCGAAGTGCAGGACGCCCTGCTGGCCGAAGGCGAACAGCTCGAGGTGGAAGACGTACTTGAGGAGCATCTCCGCGCAGAGCAGGAGCAGCATCACGCCGGTGATGATCGAGGTCACCCGGTAGAAGCGCAGCGCGCTCCGGATCGCAGGGAACTGCGCGGGCTTGGGCTCGAGGGGCATGACGACCAGTTTACGGTGCGGGGGCGGGGGCCTCGGCCCGGTCGCCCAGGTCGGCGCGGGCGCGCTCCTCGGCGTCGAGCGCCTCCTCGGCCTCGCGCTCCCACGCGTCCTTGACGAGGCGGAACCAGAGGTAGAGGGCGAAGCCGGCGAAGACGACCCACTCGATCGCGTAGAAGACGTTGAGCCAGTTCAGCGAGACGTCGCTCACGCGCGCCGGGGAGTCGATGGCCCCGAGTCCGGCGACCGGCTCGTCGACGACGACGTAGCCCTGGTAGACGTCCTGCGGCGGGTCCGGCCAGCGGTTGATCAGCGCGGGGACGGAGAGCGCGGTGAGGGTGGCGGGGTCCAGGCCCTCCGCCGGCGCCTCCGCGGCCTCGTTGGCCACGAGGCGGCCGGTGAAGGAGGAGGGCGCCTGCTCGCTCCCGCTGTTCAGCGCGTCCGCGACGGACTGCGCCTGCGCCTCGTCCTGCGTCCAGCCGTAGGCGAGCACCAGGTCGGCGTCGGCGGTGCGGGTACGGGCGATGACCCACCAGCCCGGCTGCTCGCCGTTCAGGCGGCCGCCGAGGATCTCGGCACCGCCCGGCACGAAGACGGACGAGCCCTCCACGCGCTGTCCGTCGGCGGTCGCCGTGATCGAGCGGGAGGGGGTCGCGACCTCGGCGAGCGGGAGCGTCGTCTCCGACACTCCGGAGTCGGGCGCGGCGGCTTCGACCGCGCGGCCGACCTGCCACTGCCCGAGCGCGGCGAAGAGCCCGGCGATCAGGAGTGCGAGCGCCAGCGCGGCGATCCAGCGCGGGCGCCGGGCCACCTGCCCGACCGTGCTCTGCGTCATTCGTCCCTCGTCCGCCCTCGATCCGTGCGGTGTCCCGCGGGCCGGATCGAGCCTAACCCGTGAGTGTGGGAGCTCCGTGGGATCAGTAGTCGGGCTCCCTCGGGCGGCGGGGCCGGGCGTCGTCGGCACCGTCGGACTGCTGCATCGCCTGGTCGATGAGCGCCTGACGCATCGGATCGGGGAACTCGTCGTCGAGCTCGTCCGGCTCCGCGGGGCGCCTCGGAGGAGCGGGGGCCTCCTCCGCGGAGACGGCGGGCGCGGCCATCGCCGCCTCCACGAGCGCGAAGTCCTCCTCGTCCATGGCCGTGGCCGCTGCGGGTGCCGGGCGGTGCCGCCGCCGCGAGAGGAACGCGCCGATGCTCTCGGAGCGCGAGGCGAGGATCGGCCCGACGATCGCCATGATCAGCACGTAGAGGCCGGCGAAGGGCTGGATCCGCTCGTCGAGCCCCGCCGAGAGCGAGAGCGTCGCCAGGATGAGCGCGAACTCGCCGCGGTTGTGCAGGATGAACGCCGCGTTCAGGCCCGCGCGCGGTCCGAGCTTGTTGAGCCACGCGACGAACTGCCCCGCGCCGAGGTTCAGGACGATGGTCATCACCGCGGCGATCAGCACCGGGACCACGACGCTCGGGAACGCACCGGGATCCAGCCCGAGACCGAAGTTGACGAAGAAGAAGGCTCCGAACACGTCGCGCAGCGGGATCGCGATGTGCTCGACCCTCGACCGGAACCGCGTCGCTCCGATGACCAGTCCGATCAGGAACGCGCCGATGGCGTCCGTCACTCCGAGGACCTCGCCGATGCCGCCGAACAGGATGGCGAGACCGAAGAACAGGATCGTGAACAGCTCGTCGTCCCGGGTGCGGAAGAAGCGGGAGACGACCTTCCCGCCCCAGCGGGCGATCGCGAACATCACCACGAGGAACGCGAACGCGATGACGAGCTTGAGCACCACCGGCCACGGCTCCGTCTCGCCCGAGAGCACGACGGACACGATCGCCAGGTAGACCGCGATGAAGATGTCCTCGACGACCGTGACGCCCAGGATCATCGGCGTCTCGGGGTTCGCCAGGCGCTTGAGCTCGATCAGCAGCTTGGTGACGATCGCGCTCGAGCTCGTCGCCGTGATGCCGGCGATGATCAGCGCCTCGCGGCTCCCCCAGCCCAGCGCGAAGCCGAAGCCGAGGCCGACGGCCATGTTGACCGCGATGTAGGAGCCGCCGGAGAGGATCAGGCGGCCGGCGTTCCCGAAGAACTCGTCCTGGTCGAACTCCAGGCCGAGGTTGAACAGCAGGAGTATCAGCCCGAAGACCGCGGTCAGCTCGATGTAGCTCGACTCGAAGTCGAGCGGGAAGAGGTGGAAGTTCGGGCTCGCGAGGAGCCCGACGACCATGTAGATCGGGATGGCCGGGAGCCCGATCGTCCTCCCCAGCCGGCCGAGGACGTAGGCGACGACGAACAGGACGCCGAGGACGATGAGGTCTTCGCCGTGGTGCATCCTCAGGCTCCGGGCGGGGCGTCGACCGTCTTGGCGAAGCTGCCGGTGCGGAAGAACGCGAACGCCTTTGCGACCTTCTCGGGGCTGCCGGCGACCACGAGGGTGTCGCCGGGGAAGACGCGGAAGTCGGGGGCCGGCGCCGGGTTGGCGGCGTCGCCCCGGACCACGGCGACGACGGTCAGCCCGACGATCCCGCGGTCGGCGGGCTTGCCGAGCTGCTGTCCTGCGATGTGGTCGTCGTAGTCGACGGTGAACCAGTCGATCGAGAGGCCCGGGATCTGGTCGAGCGCGGTCAGCGACTCCGTGATCTGCGTGCCGCCGAGGAGCTCGGCGAGGGTGTGCGCCTCGTCGTCGCTCAGGCGGAGCGACACCTTGGCGCCGTCCTGGTCGCCCTCGGCGAATGTGATCAGGTCGCTGTGGCCGGAGCGGTGGGCGATGACGCCGACCTTGCCGCCGTCGGCCGTCAGGAACGTGTGCAGAACGCCGACACCGGGCAGTTTGACCCTGCGGACCTCGACCATGCGTGCTCCCTCCGCGCCGTGCGGCGCTCCCACTCGGGACTTCCAGCTTAGGCGCGTGCGGAGCCCTCCTGCCGAGGGAACCCCGACCCGTCGAGGGATCCCGCAGTTCCCGGCGGGCTCGACGGTCCGGGCTCCACCGCTGTCCACAGGGAGTGGAGTGGAGTCTCTACAGAGGGAGCGGGCGAAGGGAAAGGGGGGCGGAAGCGTGCAGTGGGGATCTATCGAGACGGGGCGTGAGGCCGGTCGGAAGAGCTCGTGCGGCTGCACCGCGGTACGCGCCGACCGGCGAGTGGGCGGGGGCCTCCGCGGACGAGCGGCAGCGGGCGCGGATCGACGCCGTGGCCGCGACCTGGAGCGCGCCCTTCGTCCTCCGCGAGTCGGCGGCGGCGGCGGCGGTCCGGGACGCCCCTTGGTCGAGCCTCTTGCGGAGACCGTGCATGTCGAGGGGCGACGGACCCGGGCAGCCGGACGTGGAACGGCGTCGCGGAGCGCGCGTCCGCCCTCACCCGCACTGATCGACGGACTCGCCGTCTCGGATCTCGCGCAGACCGCCGTCGATCCGAACCGACCCGGCGTTCCTCGGGGGCCGCTCGCCCGAGCACGTGCTTCTCGCCGACAAGCGCCGGGAAGACCGGGTTCGCGCGCGCGGGTCAGCAGCGTCGTCCGCCGGGCTGGCGCGAGGCCTACGACGCCAGCCCGTCCGGCCGGCCCGCTCCGGCGTCCGCCGCGTCCAGGGACCCCCGGGCCGTCGAGGGAGCCCGCTGTTCGCGGCGGCCTCGACGGTCAGGATCGCCTCGGTCAGTGAGCGTCAGCTGGGCTGGTACGGCGCGACGACGACCTCGACCCGCTGGAACTCCTTGAGGTCGGAGTAGCCGGTCGTCGCCATCGAGCGGCGCAGGGCGCCGATGAGATTCGCCGTGCCGTCGGCGCCGGTTGCCGGGCCGTAGAGGACCTGCTCGAGGGTGCCGACGGTGCCGACCTCGACGCGGCGGCCGCGCGGCAGCTGCGGGTGGTGCGCCTCCGCGCCCCAGTGCCAGCCCCCGCCGGGAGCGTCGGTCGCGCGGGCCAGCGCCGAGCCGAGCATCACGGCGTCCGCGCCCACCGCCACGGCCTTCACGATGTCGCCGGAGGTGCCGAGGCCGCCGTCCGCGATGACGTGCACGTAGCGTCCGCCCGACTCGTCGAGGTAGTCGCGGCGAGCGCCGGCGACATCGGCGACCGCGGTCGCCATCGGAGCCTGGATGCCGAGCGTCGTGCGGGTGGTGGAGGCGGCACCGCCGCCGAACCCGACGAGGACGCCCGCGGCGCCCGTGCGCATGAGGTGCAGGGCCGCGGTGTAGGTGGAGGCGCCGCCGACGATGACGGGCACGTCGAGCTCGTAGATGAACTTCTTGAGGTTCAGCGGCTCGGTATCGCGCGAGACGTGCTCGGCCGAGACGGTCGTGCCGCGGATGACGAACACGTCGACCCCGGCGTCGACGACGGTCTGGTACAGCTCCGCGGTCCGCTGGGGCGACAGGGCCCCGGCGACGGTCACGCCCGCGGCGCGGATCTCGGCCAGGCGCGCGGTCACCAGCTCGGGGCGGATCGGAGCGGAGTAGATCTCCTGCATCCGCTGCGTCGCGGTCTCGGCCGGAAGCCGGCGGATCTCCTCGAGCAGCGGCTCCGGGTCCTCGTACCGCGTCCACAGGCCCTCCAGGTCGAGGACGCCCAGCGCCCCCAGATGCCCGAGCCGGATCGCCGTCGCCGGCGACACCACCGAGTCCATCGGCGCGGCGAGGATCGGCGTCGCGAACTGGTACGCGTCGATCGACCACTTCACCGACACGACCTCGGGGTCGCGCGTCCGGCGGCTCGGGACGACGGCGATGTCGTCGAAGGCGTACGCGCGGCGGGCGCGCTTGGCGCGACCGATCTCGATCTCCATGACGCTGAGTTTACTGTGGCTCGCTCCTCGCTCCGCTCGTCGCTCGCCCGCCGTCGGCCCGAGCGGGCGGTCGCGTTCCGCAGAGCGTCCTGCGTCCGCGCTACGCCGATCCGCTGGAACGCGGATCGCCGGTTACCGCTGAGCGGTGTCAGCTGTGGCTCGCTCCTCGCTCCGCTCGTCGCTCGCCCGCGGTCGGCCCGAGCGGATGGTCGCGGTCCGCGGAGCGGGTCGCGTCCGCGCTACGACGATCCGCTCGCACGCGGATCGCCGGTTACCGCTGAGCGGCGTCAGCCGTGGCTCGCTCCTCGCTCCGCTCGCCGCCCGCCCGCGGTCGGCCCGAGCGGGCGATCGCGTTCCGCAGAGCGTCCCGCGTCCGCGCTACGACGATCCGCTCGCACGCGGACCGCCGGCTACCGCTCAGCGGTGTCAGCCGCGGCTCGCTCCTCGCTCCGCTCGCCGCCCGCCCGCGGTCGGCCCGAGCTAACGGTCGCGTTCCACAGAGCGTCCTACGTCCGCGCTACGCCGATCCGCCGGAAAGCGGATAGCCGGTCATCTCTCCCACCTTGCACGGGACGCCCTGATCGCTTGCCCGCGATCGGCCCGGGCGAGTGGCCACTTTCCGCAGAGGCGTACGCCCGCGCGTCGACGATCCGGCGGAACGATCGCCGGTCACCGCTCCTACCGGGCTCCTCACCGGGCCGCGATCGACGCGAGCGGGCGCACTCCACCAACAGGTGAAGCCTGCGCGGCCGCCACCACCATTCGCTGCAAGGCGGGAAGCCCGTCCCCACTCCGTCGCGCTCGCGCGCGGCGCACGACCACTCCCCCGTCGGCACAGGCGGAAGCCTCCCCCCGCAGTCGCGGCGGCGCATCGCGCCGCTCGCGCTGCGTACCCCGCCCCTCAGCCGAGGACCGGTGCTCGTCTCCCGGAGGGAGGCGGCGGATCGGGATCGCGGCCCCTCCGGCGTGGTGGGCGTATGGGCCGCAGGCCCATCGGGCAGAGGGGCCGCGATCCCGATCCGCCGCCGGCCCCCACCAGACCCTTCAGCGCCGGTAGTTCGGCGCCTCCACCACCATCTGCACATCGTGCGGGTGCGACTCCTTCAGCCCGGCCGCCGTGATGCGCACGAACTTCCCGCGCTCCTTCAGCTCGGGGATGGTGCGCGCTCCGACGTAGAACATCGACTGGCGGAGCCCGCCGGCGAGCTGGTACGCCACGTTCGCGAGCGGGCCGCGGTACGGCACCTGGCCCTCGATGCCCTCGGCGATCAGCTTGTCGTCGGTGGGCACGTCGGACTGGAAGTAGCGGTCCTTCGAGTAGGAGGTCCGCTCGCCGCGGGTCTGCAGGGCGCCGAGGGAGCCCATCCCGCGGTAGGTCTTGAACTGCTTGCCGTTCTGGAACACGAGGTCGCCGGGGCTCTCCTCGCAGCCCGCGAGGAGCGAGCCGAGCATCACGGTGTCGGCGCCGGCGACGAGCGCCTTGGCGATGTCGCCGGAGTACTGGAGGCCGCCGTCGGCGATCACCGGCACGCCGGACTCGCGCGCGGCGAGGGACGCCTCGTAGACCGCGGTGACCTGCGGGACTCCGACGCCGGCGACGACGCGGGTGGTGCAGATCGAGCCGGGGCCGACGCCGACCTTGATGGCGTCGGCGCCCGCGTCGACGAGGGCCTGCGCCCCGGAGCGGGTCGCGACGTTGCCGCCGATGACGTCGACGCCGGCGAAGGCGGAGTCGGACTTCAGGCGGCGGATGATGTCGAGCACGCCGGCGGAGTCGCCGTTGGCGGTGTCGACGACGATCACGTCGACGCCCGCGTCGAGCAGGGCGGTGGCGCGCTGCCAGGCGTCGCCGAAGAAGCCGATCGCGGCGCCGACCCGCAGGCGGCCCTCGTCGTCCTTCGTGGCGTTGGGGTACTGCTCCGACTTGTCGAAGTCCTTGACCGTTATGAGGCCGGCGAGCTTGCCCTGTGCGTCGACCAGCGGCAGCTTCTCGATCTTGTGCTGCGCGAAGAGGGCGATGACCTCGCTGTCGGGGATCCCGACGCGGCCCGTGATCAGGCCGGTGCTGGTCATCACGTCGCGGACGAGCGTGGTCGCCTTCTCGAACGGCGAGACGAAGCGCATGTCGCGGTTGGTGATGATGCCCACGAGCACGCCGGTGGAGTCGACGACGGGGAGGCCGCTGATCCGGTACTGGCCGCAGAGGTCGTCGACCTGGGCGACGGTGGCGTCCGGGGTGGTGGTGACGGGGTTCGAGACCATGCCCGACTCGCTCCGCTTCACCCGGTCGACCTGGTCGGCCTGGTCGGCGATGGAGAGGTTGCGGTGCAGGACGCCGAGGCCGCCCTGGCGGGCCATCGCGATCGCCATGCGCGCCTCGGTGACGGTGTCCATCGCCGCGGAGAGCAGCGGGGTCGCCACGCTGATGCGCTTGGTGAGACGGGAGGCCGTGTCGGCCTCGCTCGGGATGACGTCGGTGTGCCCTGGGAGGAGCATGACGTCGTCGTAGGTGAGTCCGAGGAATCCGAAGGGATCCGGCTGGTCCATCAATGCCCCTTAGCAGGTCGAGTGCGGGAGCCCGGAGAGGACGGGAGGAGTCCGCTCACGAGCGCCACGGTTGTTCGATCTTAAGCGCCGTGAGGCTCGCGGTATTCCTCGACGGCGCGGCCGCCGGGCCGCGGATGGGCGCTGGAGCGCTCTCCTCTCCCTCATAATGTCGTCACGCGTAAGTGCGGACGGTGAAACACCGCCGACACATGCGGAACGTATGGTCAACCAACGTTGTTTGACGACGGCGATTCGGGCGTGCCCGGAGACCCCATCCGTCTGTGCACCCTGACGAGAGGTAGACGTCTTGCTCACAGCCAGCCGTTCGATGCGCCGCCAGCGCTCGACGACCCTGCATCCGACGGACCGGGAGGCGCCCCGTGGATAGGAGACGCCCGAGGCTCCGAGACCGGCTCCTGGCCCTGGGTCTGCTCGCCGCGACCCTCACCGGGATCGCCGCAGCAGCCCCCGCCGCACTCGCCGCCACCACCGCCGACCAGTCGATCATCGCCTGGGTCCGCGTGCAGGGGACGAACGAGAACCTGACGGGGGTGACCGTCGAGATCGGCGGCGACGCCTCGGCGACCGTGACCACCGGCGAGGACGGCCGGGCCACGTTCCCCCTCGACGCCGCGGGCACCTACACGGTGACCGTCGACGAGGAGTCCCTGCCCGCCGACAAGGGCTACCCCGCCGCGGGTCAGAACCCGAAGCAGGTGAAGATCGTCGCCTCGCAGAACCAGATCGTGAACTTCATCGTCTCGACGGCCAACCCGAAGGGCTCCGGAGCGACCGTCCCGGTCCCGACGGACTCCGCGGCTCCGACGAGCCCCGCGACCGAGGGCACGACCGGCAACGACGCGACGAACCCCGACGGCACGTCCAATGCGGTGAACCAGCCGGTGTCGGCCGACACGTTCTGGATCATCTTCTGGCCGAAGGTCGTCACCGGCCTGATCTTCGGGCTCCTGATCGCCCTCGCGGCGATCGGCGCCTCGCTGATCTACGGCGTGACCGGCCTGAACAACTTCGCCCACGGCGAGCTGGTCACCTTCGGCGCGCTGATGGCGTACCTCTTCTCCGGGGTCTTCGGACTCCCGGCGCTGCTGGCCATCCCGATCGCGGTGATCCTCGGCGGGGCCTTCGGCTTCGTCCAGGACGGACTGCTCTGGAAGCCGCTGCGGAAGAAGGGCATCCAGCTCATCCCGCTGATGATCGTGACGATCGGCCTCTCGCTGGCCCTGCGCTACGTGTTCGTCTTCTTCTTCGGAGCCGACCGGCTCTCGCTCCCCAACAGCACCGCTCCGTTCTTCACGGTGCCGGAGCTCGGGATCAGCCTGAAGTTCACCGACATCGTCGGCGCCGTCGTCGGCGTCGTCTGCATCGTCGCCGTGGCCTACGTCCTCACGAAGACGAAGATCGGCAAGGCGATGCGGGCGGTCTCGGACAACCGGGCCCTCGCCTCCGCCTCGGGCATCAACGTCGAGCGCGTCATCCGCGTCGTCTGGGTGATGTCGGGCGCTCTCGCCGCGCTGGCGGGCGTCTACATCGGCTACTACCAGTCGCTGCGCTGGGACACGGGAGCGTCGATCCTGCTGCTGATCTTCGCGGCGATCACGCTCGGCGGACTCGGCTCCGCCTACGGCGCGCTGGTCGGCTCGCTCATCATCGGACTGATGATGAACATCTCGACGATCTGGATCCCGGAGAACCTCAAGTACGTGGCTCCGCTCGTTCTCATGATCATCATCCTCCTGGTCAGGCCGCAGGGAATCCTGGGCCGCAAGGAACGGATCGGCTAGGACACCATGAACCTCAACTTCATCTGGCTGGCGATCGGGCAGATCGTCGATCCCACTGTCGCCGCGTACGCGCTGGCGACCATCGGCCTGGTCATCCACTTCGGATTCACGGGGCTGCTCAACTTCGGACAGGCCGGCTTCATGGCAGTGGGCGGCTACGCCTTCGCCATCACGTCGGTCAAGTTCGAATGGCCCGTCTGGGGCTCCTTCCTCGCGACGATCGTCGCGGCGACCGTCTTCGCGCTCATCCTGGGCATCCCGACGCTGCGGCTGCGGGCCGACTACCTCTCGATCGTCACGATCGCGGCGGCGGAGATCATCCGGCTCTCGGTCAAGACCCCCGAGTTCTCGGCGATCACCGGCGGCTCGGAGGGCATCAACGGCGCGGCGAAGGCGTTCAACGACCTCAACCCGCTCCCCGAGGGCCGCTGGGGCATCGGCGTCCTCACCTACAGCCAGGACCAGTGGTGGGTGCGGATCGTCGGCTGGGGCCTCGTGCTCCTGGCCTGCCTCCTGGTGTTCCTCCTGATGCGCAGCCCCTGGGGCCGCGTCATCAAGGGCATCCGCGAGGACGAGGACGCCGTGCGCTCGCTCGGCAAGAACGTCTTCTCGTACAAGATCCAGGCGCTCATCCTGGGCGGCGTGCTCGGAGGCCTCGCAGGAGCGCTGTTCATCCTCCCGCGCTCGCTCCAGCCCGACAACTACGGCACCCAGCTCACGTTCTTCCTCTACACGATCATGCTGCTGGGCGGCGCCGCGACGGTCTTCGGACCCGTCGTCGGCTCGATCATCTTCTGGGTCGTCCTCGGTCTGACCGACGGACTGCTCACGCTCGGGATCGACACCGGGGTCCTCAACAACGACCTCATCCGCCTCACCACCGTGCAGACCGGACCCATCCGGTTCATCGTGGTGGGGGTAGCCCTCATGCTCCTGGTGATCTTCAGACCCCAGGGGATCTTCGGCAAGAAGAAGGATCTGCACTTTGCCTAAGACGCCGGTCTCGGACATCACCGAGGAAGCAATCGTCCCCGGGGTCAGGAAGAAGGACCCCATCGTCGTCGCCGACAACGTCAGCCGCCGCTTCGGCGGCCTGACCGCGGTCGACGTCGAGCACCTCGAGATCCCCCGCGGATCCATCACCGCCCTGATCGGCCCGAACGGGGCCGGCAAGACCACGTTCTTCAACCTGCTGACGGGCTTCGACAAGCCCAACACCGGCAAGTGGAACTTCAAGGGCAAGAACCTCGCCAACGTCCCGGCCTACCGGGTGTCGCGGATGGGCATGGTGCGCACGTTCCAGCTCACCAAGGCGCTCGGCGGCATGACGGTGCTCGAGAACATGCTGCTCGGCGCGAAGGGGCAGAAAGGCGAGAACATCTTCACCTCGCTCATCCGCCCGCTGTGGTCGAAGGAGGAGGACTCGATCGAGCAGCGCGCGATCCGCCTGCTCGAGAAGTTCAAGCTGGACACGAAGCGGGACGACTACGCGTCGAGCCTGTCGGGCGGCCAGAAGAAGCTGCTCGAGATGGCGCGGGCGCTGATGTCGGAGCCCGAGCTCGTCATGCTCGACGAGCCGATGGCCGGGGTGAACCCGGCGCTGACGCAGTCGCTCCTGGGTCACATCGTGAACCTGAAGGACGAGGGCATGACCGTGCTCTTCGTCGAGCACGACATGCACATGGTCAACACGATCGCCGACTGGGTGATCGTGATGGCCGAGGGCAAGGTCGTCGCCGAGGGCCCGCCCTCGACCGTGATGAACGACCCGGCCGTCATCGACGCGTACCTGGGCGCGCACCACGACACCGACCTGGGCACGATCGAGGGCCAGCTCGAGATCGCCGAGGAGATGGACTCCGACCTCGTCCGGGAGGACGTGGAGCGGCAGGCGGAGCAGGCCGGCATCCCGACGCCCGGCCACGACGCTCCGGCCGCCGGAACGGCGTCCCCGTCGGCCTCCGCGCCGACGAGCGTCGCCCCGACGACCGACGCCCCGGCCGTCGAATTCGAGAAGGACGAGAGATGACCGCCGACACGACGACTCCGAACACCCTCGAGACGCACGACCTGCACGCGGGCTACGTGCCGGGGGTCAACATCCTCAACGGCTCGAACGTCTACGTGAAGCGCGGCGAGCTCGTCGGGATCATCGGCCCGAACGGCGCCGGCAAGTCGACGCTGCTGAAGGCGATGTTCGGCCTGGTCAACATCCGCCAGGGCACCGTCCTGCTGAACGGCGAGGACATCACCGGCCTCAAGGCCGACAAGCTGGTGTCCAAGGGCGTGGGCTTCGTGCCGCAGAACAACAACGTCTTCCCGTCGCTCACCATCGAGGAGAACCTCGAGATGGGCATGTACCAGAAGCCGAAGCTGTACAAGGAGCGGCTCGAGTTCGTCACCGAGCTCTTCCCGGAGCTCAGCAAGCGGCTCAAGCAGCGCTCGGGGTCGCTCTCGGGCGGTGAGCGCCAGATGGTGGCGATGTCGCGGGCTCTGATGATGGACCCGTCGATGCTGCTGCTCGACGAGCCCAGCGCCGGCCTGTCCCCGATGCGGCAGGACGAGACCTTCGTCAACGTGCAGCGGATCAACCGCGCGGGCGTCTCGATCATGATCGTCGAGCAGAACGCGCGGCGGGCGCTGCAGATCTGCGACCGCGGCTACGTCCTCGACCAGGGCCGCGACGCCTACGAGGGCGCGGGCCGGGAGCTGATGAACGATCCGAAGGTCATCGAGCTCTACCTGGGCACGCTCGCGACGACCAACGAGGTCACCACGAGCACCCCGACCGTCGGCGGCTGACCCCCGCTGCGAAGGGCCCGTCGTCTCCGGACGGCGGGCCCTTCGTCGTTGCCGGGGCGCGGAGCGGGCGCGAGCGGGGCCGAGGGGCCGGTGCGGCTCCGGGGCGGAGGCGGGGCCGCTCGCCCAGGGCGCCGTGCCGCTCGGAGACCACTCGGAGCAGGGCGGGAAAGCTGTCGCAGTGCCCGTTCACGCGCCGGCAAGGGGTGCCGCAGAAGGGAGGCTGGGGGCCGCTCTCCCGGCGCGGACAGGCCTTCACCGGTCTCTCCGCGATGCCCGCCGAACCCCCGGGAAGTCGGCGGAACGGCGGGCCGGACCCTCGGTCTCCTGTCCGCGGGACGAGGGCAGGACAGCGAGAGTCTCTCCGCACCAGCGACACCCACGAGGGGGACAGGATATCGCCCTGCCTGCCGTAGTTTTGGGGACACGGGACAGCCCTGCAGGGGGACGTCCCGCTCCCCTCTCCCCCGGTAGGGACCGCGATCGGCCGCCGATCTCCTCCCCTCCCCGCAGCGCCTCGAGCGCCGCGTCGTCCGCCTCGAAGGAGCCGACCATGAAGAGATACACCCCCGCCCCTGTGGAACTCGGAGCCGGCTTCGGCACCGGTGCGATCGGCGACTACGAGCGCTGGCGCGTCGTCGGCGTCTACGCCCAGGTCGTCATCGCCGAGACCACCGGCGGCAAGCGCCGCAACTACAGCCGTTCCTTCGTCACGTACCGCCTGGCGCAGGAGGCGGAGCTGCTCCGCGCCTCCTAGGCCCTCCGCACTCCACGAGCGCGCGTCCTCCCACTGGAGGGCGCGCGCTTCTGCGTTCCCGCTCGACGTCGTCGCTCCCGCCCGCGGTTCGGCAGGGCGCCCCCTCGAGGCCGGGAGAGGCGCTCGGAGGCGCGTACAGGCCGTCAGAGCCGCTCCTCCTCCCGGGTGGCTCCTCGACGCCACGCCGGGCCCTGGACGCCGCGGAGCCGTCCGCCCGCACCCGACAGCGGCCACCCTCCCGGACGACCGCCGCGCCTCGCTGCGTCCGCACGACCGGCGCGTCTCCTGCTCTCCGCTCCGGGAACGGCGGAGGGGCCCGGTCCGAAGACCGAGCCCCTCAGGGATGCGGCAGGAGCCGCGTCACCGCGTCGTCAGTTCAGCGAACCCTCGACGGTCTCCTCGAAGGAGGTGGTGTTGCCCGTGCCGTACTTGTAGATCGAGACCGAGGCCTCGCTGGTGTCGCCGTTCTCGTCGAACGAGATCGGGCCGGAGAGGCCGTCGTAGTCGACGTCCTCGCCGTCGGCGATGAGCTTCGCGCAGTCGGCGAAGGTCGTGCACTTGGTGCCGCCCTCCGAGACCGACATGAGGTTGTCGCGGATGGTCGCACCGTCCGTCGCCTTGCCCTGGAGCGCGGCGAGAGCGGTCAGGACCGTGGCGTCGTACGACTCCGGCGCGTAGCTGAACACGGTCAGCGCGTCGTTGCCCTGCGACTCGACGAGCGACTGCAGCTTGCCCTGGAAGTCCTCGGACGCCTGGACGCCCGGGTTGGTGAACTGGGCGCCGGCGATGTCGACGTTGGTGTCGGACTCGCCGATGACGCCGTAGTTGCCGTCCGTGCCGTAGAGCTTCGAGAAGTCGAAGCCCTTGGCCGAGAGCTGCTCCGCGATGGTCTTGATCTCGTCGAACGAGATGACGACCAGCGCGTCGGGGTTCGGGGCGAGGACCGAGGTCAGCGCCGAGTTGAAGTCGGTCGAGGCCGGCTCGAAGATCTCCTCGGCCGCGACGGATGCTCCGCCCGCCTCGAGGGTCTCCTTAATGTTCTTCTCGAGGCCGGTGCCGTACGCGTCGTTCATGTACAGGATCGAGACGTTGGTCTTGCCGTCGCCGAGGATCTTGTTGCCGAGGATGCGGCCCTGGAGCACGTCCGAGGGAGCGGTGCGCCAGTAGTAGCCGTCGTCGTCGTAGGTCGTGAAGTCCGGCGAGGTGTTGGCCGGCGAGATCTGGACGACGCCCGCCTGGGTCACCTGGTCGATGAAGGTCTTCGAGACGCCCGAGGACGCCGCGCCGATGATGGCGGAGACGTTGTCGGCGATGAGGGACGTGGCCGACTGCGTCGCGATGTCGGTCGTGGTGTCGCCCGAGTCCTTCTGCTCCACGTCGATCGTGATGCCGGCCTTGGCGTCGTTGATGTCGACGACCGCCTGGTCGACGCCCGCGATCTCGGGCGGGCCGAGGACGGCGAGGGTGCCGGTCTGCGGGAGGATCGTGCCGATCTTGAGGGACAGGTCGCCCGAGCCGCTGTCGCCGCTCGATCCGCTGTCGCCGCCGCCGGCGCAGCCGGCGAGGACGAGAGCGCTGGCGCCCAGAATGGCGACGCCGCCGAGGGTTGCCCGGAGGGACCGCGCGCGGGCCGAGCCGGCCTTCGCGTAAACGCCCATGTTGCTCCTTGAGAGGTGTGTGTCAGTGGGAGCGGCGCCGGTGGCAACCGCTCGGCCAACCTAACCTTCGAAGCAGCCGTGAACAATACAGGGGTGTTACCAATACGTTTCGCGACCGGATCGTTACCATTCCGCTGTCGCGCCGCGCCAGGACGACGCGTTCCGCAGATCAGACGGAGGATCGGCGCCGTCTGCGCTCCGCGGCGACGAGGTCGCCTGAGAAGATCGCCAGGGCGGCCCACACCAGCGCGAAGCCGATCCAGCGCTCGAGCGGCATCTCCTCGTGCAGGACGAAGGCCCCGACGAGGAACTGCAGGAACGGCGTCAGGTACTGCACGAAGCCGACGATCGACAGCGGGAGGCGCCGGGCGGCGCCCGCGAACAGGAGCAGCGGGACGGCCGTGACGATCCCGGCCGAGGCGAGGATGAGGGCGTGCCCCGTCCCCTCCGTCGTCAGGGTCAGCCCCACCGTGGAGCCGACGACCGCCAGCTGCACCACGGCGAGCGGCGTCAGCCAGAGCGTCTCGAGCGTCAGCCCGCCGACCGCGTCCACCGTGCCGCCGACGCGGCTCTTCACCAGGCCGTAGAGGCCGAACGAGAAGGCGAGGGCGAGCGAGATCCACGGGAAGGATCCGTAGCCCACCGCGATGACCAGCACCGCGACCGCGCTGACGCCCATCGCGGCCCACTGCAGGGGCCGGAGGCGCTCGCGCAGCACCAGGACGCCCAGCAGCACCGTGACCAGCGGGTTCATGAAGTAGCCCAGGGCCGCCTCGATGACGTGGCCCGTGGTCGTGGCGATCACGTAGACCTGCCAGTTGACGTAGATGAGCACGCCCGCGATCGCCATCACGCCGAGCAGGCGGGGGCGGCGCAGCAGCGCGCCGAAGGAGCGCCAGCCGCGGAGGACCGTGAGCAGGATCACGCAGAAGACGAGCGAGAAGAGCACCCGGAACGCGACGATCTCGAACGGCGAGGCCGGCGCCATCGCGATGAAGTAGAGGGGCATCGCACCCCAGAGCAGGTAGGCCGAGAACGCGAACAGCAGCCCCGTGCCGGACATCCCGCCCGGGCGTCCCGCCGCTCCGAGCGCCTCCACTCCTTCGCCGACGGGCACGTCCGAAGGGGACGGCGAGACGGCCTCGGCAGGGGTGCGGGAGCTGGTCACTCCCCCGATGCTACGCAGGCGCGGGGTGGGAGGACGGCCCCGCAGCGGGCGGATCAGGCCACTGGTCGCGAGGAGGACCGGGAACGACGGAAGGGCCCGCCGACCGAGGTCGACGGGCCCTTCCGAGGGATGCTGCCTAGCGGACGACGACCGCGAGGACGTCGCGAGCGGAGAGGACCAGCAGGTCCTCGCCACCGAACTTGACCTCGGTTCCGCCGTACTTGGAGTAGATCACCTTGTCGCCGACGGCGACGTCGAGCGGCACGCGGTTGCCGTTGTCGTCGATGCGACCGGGTCCGACGGCGACGACCTCGCCCTCCTGCGGCTTCTCCTTGGCGGTATCGGGGATGACGAGACCGGAAGCGGTCACCTGCTCCGCCTCGACCTGCTTGATGACGATGCGATCTTCGAGCGGCTTGATGGACACCGACACGGTTGACCTCTTTCTTGACGACGATGTGGGCGGAACGCGGCTCTGGCACACACGCTCCGAGAGTGCTAGATCCATCGTAGGGGCTCCGCTGGCACTCGTGCAATCAGAGTGCCAAGCGGGGCGGCGGACCCGCGGGGAGGCCGTGGCCTACCATGGCCGGATGCGACGCGACGAGCTGGTCGAGCTCCTCTCCCCCGAGGGCCTCCGGCTCCTCGACTCCCTCGACGGCTACCGGTCCGACGACCTGGTGCGGGCCGTGGCACGCCTCCGGGCCGCCGGCCACTCCCCCGTCCTCGTCGCCGCGGTGCTCACCCAGGCGAGGCTCCGGCAGAAGGCGGAGGCGAAGTTCGGAGAGTTCGCCCGCTCGATGCTCTTCACGGACGCGGGACTCGAGCAGGCGACGCGGCTGCGCGTCGCCGCCCTGCACGCCGGCCGGTTCGCCGCGGCGGGAGCGGCGCGCGTCGCCGACCTCGGCAGCGGGATCGGCGGCGACGCCCTCGCGATGGCCGCGATCGACCTGGCGGTCACCGCCGTCGAGGCCGACGAGGTCACCGCGACCCTGGCCAGCTTCAACCTCGCCCCGTTCCCCGCGGCGAGCGCCGTGCACTCGACGGCCGAGGGCTTCGACCTCGACGGCTTCGACGCCGTCTACCTGGACCCGGCACGCCGCACGGCCGGCCACCGCGAGACCCGCCGGCTCGACGATCCGGACGACTACTCCCCCTCCCTCGACTTCGCGTTCGGCCTGGCCGAGCACCGTCCCGTGGGCGTGAAGGTGGGTCCCGGCTTCGACCGCGAGCGCCTGCCGCGGGACGCCGAGGCGCAGTGGGTCTCGGTCGACGGGGAGCTGGTCGAGACCGGGCTCTGGTTCGGTTCTCTGGCGCGCCCGGGCGTGCGCCGCTCCGCTCTGCTGCTCGGCGCGACCGGCTCCTCCGAGCTCACCGCGGCGGGCGACAGCGAGGACGAGGAGGTCGGCCCCCTCGGCGCGTTCGTGCACGAGCCGGACGGCTCCGCGATCCGCGCGCGCCTCCTGGGCGAGCTCGCGCGCTCCAGCGGCTCGCGGATGCTCTCGCCCGGCATCGCCTATCTGACGGGCGACGATGCGGCCGCCTCGCCCTTCCTCCGCAGCTTCCGGGTCCTCGCCGAGCTGCCGCTGGACGAGCGCACGCTGGCGAAAGAGCTGCGCACCCGCGGCATCGGCGTGCTCGAGATCAAGAAGCGCGGGGTGGACGTCGACCCCGCCCGCTTCCGCAAGCGGCTGGGCCTCTCCGGCACCGGCAGCGCGGTGCTGATCCTGACGCGGATCGCCGGGCGCCACCGCGCGCTGCTCGCGGAGCGCGTCGAGCGGCCCGCGCCGGCTCAGTAGCCGGAGGTGCCGGCGGCGAGGGCGACCACGACGAAGACGAGGAAGACCGCCAGGTAGATCAGCGAGACGGCGATGCCGGCGAACCCGGTGATGATCGCGGTCAGCGCGAAGCCGCGCGCGGCCGGCTCGCGCCGGCGTCCGAGGAAGCCGAGCACGACGGCCGGAGCCGACAGCAGGAAGCCGAAACCGGCGGCGAAGAGCGTGATGACCAGGCCGACGATGCCGAGGATCATCCCGACGAGGCTCAGCGTGCGGGGGACGACGGGCGCCGGAGCGGCCGCGTAGGCGGCGGGGTGGCCGGGCGCGGAGGAGTAGGCGGGCGCCGAGGGGTACGCGGGCGGCGGCGGCGGCGACCCGTAGGCCGGCGGTGCGGAGTCGGCGAGCGGCACCGACGGCTGCGACGCGGCCGCGGGAGTGACCCTACGGATCCCGGCGCTCTCGCTCTGCACCGACAACGGCGCGATGATCGCCGCACTGGCG
>NZ_PSWK01000027.1:0-42975 GCF_002932735.1 Rathayibacter sp. AY1B7 | reverse complement strand
CCCCCGCGCCACCGCGAACCGCTCGACGACCCCCGCCTCCGACCGCTTCCGCGACTTCATCGCGTCCGGCTGGGCCGAGCGGGAGGAGCCGCTGCCTGCTCCGCGCGAGCAGGCGTCCTTCGCCGCCTCCCGCCGCGAGCGCCTCTCCGCGCTGCACACCGGCGTGCGCATCGTCGTCCCGGCGGGCCGCCTCAAGCAGCGCGCGAACGACACCGACTACCCGTTCCGTGCGCACTCGGCCTTCACCTGGCTCACCGGCTGGGGCTCCGACTCCGAGCCCGGCGCGGTCCTCGTCCTCGAGCCCGCCGGGTCCGGCCACAGCGCGACGCTCTACTTCCGCGAGCGCGCGGGCCGCGACTCCGACGAGTTCTACGCCAACCCCGAGATCGGCGAGTTCTGGATCGGGCCGCGTCCGTCGCTCGCGCAGGTCGCGAGCGATCTCGGCCTCGCCACCCGCGGGATCGCCGAGCTCGACGCGGTCCTCGACGCGCACGACGGCGTCCCCCTCGCCGTGCTGCGCGAGGCCGACCCGGCGGTGACCGGCCGTCTCGACGCGGTCGAGGCCGACGAGCGGGCGGACCGCGACGCGGCGCTCGAGCGCGACATCGCCGAGCTCCGCCTGGTCAAGGACGCCTACGAGATCGCCGAGCTGCGCGCCGCCGTCGACGCGACGGGCCGCGGCTTCGAGGACGTCCTCTCCGACCTGCCGCGCATCATCGCCCACGAGAAGGGCGAGCGCCTGATCGAGGGCGTCTTCAACGGACGCGCGCGCGCCGACGGCAACGCGGTCGGCTACGACACCATCGCCGCGGCGGGCCCCCACGCCTGCATCCTGCACTGGACGCGCAACGACGGGCCGGTGCGCCCCGGCCAGCTGGTGCTGCTGGACGCCGGCGTCGAGCAGGACAGCTACTACACCGCCGACATCACGCGCACCTTCCCGGTGGACGGCCGCTACACGGACGCCCAGCGCCAGGTTCACGAGACGGTGCGGGAGGCGGCCGACGCCGCGTTCGCGATCGTCCGCCCCGGCATCCGCTTCCGCGAGGTTCACGCCGCGGCGATGGCCGTCATCGCGCGGCGCACCGCCGAGTGGGGCCTGCTGCCGGTCAGCGCCGAGGAGGCGCTCGAGGCCGACAACCAGCAGCACCGCCGCTACATGGTCCACGGCACCAGCCACCACCTCGGACTCGACGTGCACGACTGCGCCCGCGCACGGCGCGAGATGTACCTCGACGGACTGGTCGAGGAGGGCATGGTCTTCACCATCGAGCCCGGCCTCTACTTCCAGCCCGACGACCTCACGGTCCCGGAGGAGCTGCGCGGCATCGGCGTCCGGATCGAGGACGACGTGCTCGTCACCTCCGACGGCGCCGAGAACCTCTCGGCCGGCATCCCGCGCTCGGCCGACGACATCGAGGCGTGGATGGCCCGACTGGCCCGCTGAGGCCGGTCGCCCGCGGGGAGCCCCGGCCGCTCAGGCGGCGACGGGCAGCGCGAACTCCCCGCGGGCGGCGGCCAGCGCCAGCCCGTCGAGCAGCGTCGCCAGCTGACCGGCGGGAGCGTCCGGGTCCTCGGGATGCCACTGCACACCCACGAGGGGGGCCGCGACGTGCTCGACGGCCTCGATCACGCCGTCCTCCGCCCGGGCGACGACCCGCAGCCCCGGAGCGAGCAGGTCGACCGCCTGGTGGTGCGCGCTCTGCACCGCGAGCGCCTCGGATCCGAAGAGCCCGCCGAGCACGGAGCCCGCCGCGAGCCCGACCTCGTGCCGGTGCATGCGCTGGTGAGCAGGGGCCGCCGCGTTGACGTGCTCCGCCTCCGGCCCCAGGTCCTGCACCAGCGTGCCGCCGAGCGCGACGTTGACGATCTGCAGGCCGCGGCAGATGCCCAGCAGCGGGGTCCGGCGGGCCAGCGCCCGGTGCACCAGCGCGATCTGGGCGGCGTCGGCGCGCTCCGCGTGGGGGCCCTCGGCCGGGTAGCCGCGGTCGGCGCCGTACTGCTCGGGAGCGATGTCCTCGCCGCCCGCGAGGACGAGGGCGTCCGCCCCCGCCGTGCGCGCCAGCAGCTCCTCCGTGCCCAGCTCCTCGGCGGCGAAGCGCTCCGCCCGCCAGCCGCGCTCGTGCGCGAGGGCGAGGATGCGGCCGTTCAGGATCTGCACGTAGGCGTGGTACTCCTCGCGGCCCGGTCGCACGCGGGCGACCTCGACGATGGCGAGTGAGCGGGTCATGACTTCATCCTGGGCACGCCGCCGCCGCTGGTCGAACCGCCGTGTCACGCGGTGTCACACTCCGGCCGTACGATCACGGAGTGACCTCGCCGAGCCCGTCCCTCCCGGAGCGCGTGCAGCAGGCGCGCTCCGAGGTCTCCGTCCTCGCCGGGACCACTCCCGAGCGCCGGGTCCGACCGCTGCGCGAGGCCGTCGAGCACGTCGCCGCCGGCGGCTCCCCCGATCCCGGCGCCCTGCTCGACGCGGTCGACTCGCTGGTCGGGCTCGTGACCCGCGCCGAGGTGCAGCTGAGCGGCGTCGAGCGCTCCGTGCGGGACGACCTGGAGCGGGCCGCCACCCTCTCGGACCTGCGCACCTCGGCGCAGCTCGCCTCCGCCGCCGACGTGGCCGTCGCGTGCGCCGCGGCACGGTCGCTCCTCCTCGACGCCGACGACGCCCGGTCGGCCGGCGCCCGCCACGATCCTGCCGCGCTGCTGGTCCTGCTGCTCGACGCCGACTCCGCTCTGGACGCCGTCGTCTCCGGATACCGCGAGCCGCGCGCCCAGGCCGAGCGCCAGCTCCTGCTGTTCGAGGCGGCGCGCACCGCGGCCCGGCTCGGTGCCGAGTCGGTGCTGCTCCTGGCCGCCGTGCACGGCGAGCGCATCACCGCGGCACCCCGGATCCTCGCGGAGGAGACGCTCGGGCAGCTGGACACCGCGGTGCGCCGTGCGGCAGGCGATCCGGCCGGCGCTCTGGACGAGGCCCGCGCTGCCGCCGACCGCGCCCGCTCCGCACTCGACGAGGCCCTGGTCGACCTCGACGGCGCACCCCCGTCGCTCCGCCCCGCGGCCGTCCCCGGAGGCCTGCCCGCGGCCTGAGGACGCAGGCACCCGGCAGCGGCGCGCGTGCCATAGTGAGGGACATGGCCTCCTTCCTCGTCGTCCCCCAGTGGCAGGGCTCGGCGTCGACGCGCGCGATGCGCCTCGTCGACGGAGCCGAGGCGATCCGGGGCGATCTGCCCTCCTCCGCCACCACGACCCTCGACATCCCCGCCGAGGCGGGCGACGCTCAGGACACCGGCATCCGCCGCTACGCCTCGGTCGCCACCGTCGCCGAGCGGGTGCGCGAGGCCCTCTCGGGCCGCACCGATCCCGTGATCACGATCGGCGGCGACTGCGGCGTCGAGTTCGCGGCGATCGGGCACGCCGTCCGCTCGGCACCGGGTCCGGTCGCGCTGGTCTGGCTCGACGCCCACCCGGACGCGCACACTCCCGAGTCCTCCCCCAGCGGCGCCTTCTGCGGCATGGTCCTCTCGGCCGCGCTGGGCCGCGGCGTCGGCCTCCTGAGCGCGGGCGCCGAGGAGCGGGTGGCCGACGAGCGCGTCGTCCTTGCCGGTGTCCGCTCCGCCGACGACGGCGAGCTCGAGCCGCTGGTCGAGCGGGGGGCCGCGGTGCTGACCGCGGAAGCCCTCGACCCGGAGTCGCTCGTCGCGGCGGTCGAGGCGACCGGTGCCGCCTCCGTCTACGTGCACCTCGACCTGGACGTGCTCGACCCCGCCGATCTCGCCGGGCTGTTCGAGCCGGTGCCCTTCGGCGTGCCCGCGTCGCGCCTCGTCGCGAGCCTCGACGCCCTCCGGTCCCGCTTCCCGCTCGCGGGCGCCGGCGTCACCTCGTTCGCCCCGTCGTCGCCGACCGCGGCCGAGGACGACCTGCCCACGATCCTCCGCCTCCTCGGCGCTCTGTCCCGCGGGGCCTGAGAGAGCCCTGCCATCGGCGCGCAAGCCCGAGCGCGTGTCGGCGGCACCCGGCAAGATGGTCGGACGCGACCGAGCGGAGGAACGATGAGCGACGAGAGACCGCGCGTGCGCACCGAGCGGCGCGGAACCGTGCTCGCGATCGTGCTGGACCGGCCCGAGAAGCGCAACGCCGCCGATCTGCGGCTGCTCGCGGAGCTGGCGTCCGCGTACGGCGAGCTCGACCGCGACCCGGAGCTGCGCGCCGGCGTGGTCCTCGCCGAGGGCGGGCACTTCACGGCCGGGCTCGACCTCGCCGACATCGGGCCCCGTCTGGGCTCCGACGGCCTGGACTTCGTGCCCGAGGGCGGTCTCGACCCCTGGGGCCTGCGCACCCGCCCCGTGAGCAAGCCGGTGGTCATCGGCCTCCAGGGCACCTGCCTCACGCTCGGCATCGAGCTCGCGCTCGCGAGCGACGTCGTCCTCGCCGAGCGGTCCACCCGCTTCGGCCAGATCGAGGTCGCCCGCGGCATCCTGCCCTTCGGCGGAGCGACGCTGCGCTTCCCCCGCGCCGTCGGCTGGGGCGACGCGATGCGCTGGATCCTCACCGGCGACCTCTTCGACGCCGAGGAGGCCCACCGCATCGGCCTCGTGCAGCAGGTCGTCCCCGACGGGACGGTCGCCGAGGCGGCCTGGGCTCTGGCCGCCCGGATCGCCGCGCAGGCGCCGCTCGCCGTGCAGGCCGCCCTGGCCAGTGCCCGGCTCGCGGTCGCCGCGTCCGACGCCGAGGCCGCGGCCGCGCTCCCCGGGGCGCTCGCGCGTCTCGCGGTGTCCGAGGACGCGCGCATCGGCACCGAGGCCTTCCTCCAGCGCACGACGGCGGAGTTCACCGGACGATGAGCGACGAGAGCACCACCGTCACGGCGCCCGGCGGCTCCTCCCTCGAGGCGCAGCAGGAGCGGGCCGCGCAGCAGCTCGAGATCCGGCTCCGCTACGGCGACCAGGTGTGGGAGCTGCGCGAGGTCGACCACTTCGCCGTCTTCTCCCGCCGCAGCACCGCACGACGGGCCGGGCGCGTCCTCGTGGCCTCCGGCTTCCAGATCGCGATCTCGCGGCTGAGGCTGAGGCAGGTCCTCGTCGCGAGCCACCACGCCGCGGTCGACGAGGAGTCGACCACCGCGTTCCTCCGCCAGGTGATCGAGGCGGTCGAGAGCCACGGCGGCCGCTACGACGGCTGGCGGGCCGAGATCGTGCCGGCGCATTGAGCGCCGGGCACCCACCGACGACGGGGCTCGACGCCTCCGAGAACCCCAGGGAGACAGCATGAGCAGCACGACGGACGAGTTCGACGTCATCGTCATCGGAGCAGGACCGGTGGGCGAGAATCTCGCGGACCGCGCGGTCCAGGGCGGCCTCACCGCGGCCGTCGTCGAGAGCGAGCTCGTCGGGGGCGAGTGCTCCTACTGGGCGTGCATGCCCTCGAAGGCGCTGCTGCGGCCGCCGATGGCGCTCCGCGCCGCCCGTGATCTCCCCGGCGCGGCGCAGGCGGTGAGCGGAGGAGTCGACGTGCCCGCGCTCCTGGCTCGCCGCGACTCCTTCACCAGCCACTTCGACGACCACGGCCAGGTGCAGTGGCTCGAGGGCGCCGGCATCGAGCTCGTCCGCGGGCACGGCCGCCTGAGCGGCGAGCGCGAGGTGACCGTGACCGGACCCGACGGCGAGGTGCGCGTGCTCCGCGCCCGCTCCGCCGTCGCCGTCGCGACCGGCACCACCGCCGTCGTCCCCGACATCCCTGGCCTGCGCGCGGCATCCCCCTGGACGAGCCGCGAGGCCACCTCGGCCGAGGAGGTGCCGCCGCGCCTCGTCGTCATCGGCGGCGGAGTCGTCGCGACCGAGATGGCGACCGCCTACGCCGGCATGGGCTCCTCCGTCACGCTCGTCGCCCGCAGCGGACTCCTCGCGCCGTTCGAGCCCTTCGCCGGCGAGCTCGTCGGCTCGGCGCTCCAGGAGCTCGGCGTCGACCTGCGCCTCGGCGACTCGCCCGTCTCGGTCGAGCGCCGGTCCGACGGCACCGTGGCCGTGACGCTCGAGGGCGGCGACGTCATCGAGGCCGACCAGGTGCTCGCCGCGACCGGCCGCGCCCCGCACACCCGCGACGTCGGCCTCGAGACGGTGGGCCTCGAGCCCGGCTCCTCGCTGACGGTCGACGACACGATGCTCGTGCTGGGCGGCGACGGTGCTCCCCTCGGCGGCGGGCGTCCGTGGCTCTACGGGGTCGGCGACGTGAACCACCGCGCACTGCTCACGCACCAGGGCAAGTACCAGGCCCGTGCGGCCGGCGACGTGATCGTCGCGCGCGCCACCGGTGCCGAGGTCCACGACGCCCCCTGGGGAGCGCACGTCGCGACCGCGGACCACGAGGCCGTGCCGCAGGTCGTCTTCACCGACCCCGAGGTCGCGTCGGTCGGCCTCACCGCCGCGGCCGCCGAGAAGGCCGGCTACCGAACCCGCGTCGTCGACTACGAGATCGGCTCGGTCGCCGGCGCCGCCCTCGCCGCCGACGGCTACACGGGCACCGCGAGGATGGTCGTGGACGAGGACCGGAAGGTCGTCCTCGGCGTCACCTTCGTCGGCAAGGAGGTCGGCGAGCTGATCCACTCCGCGACGATCGCCGTCGTCGGCGAGGTGCCTCTCTCGCGCCTCTGGCACGCGGTCCCCTCCTATCCGACGATCAGCGAGGTCTGGCTGCGGCTGCTCGAGACCTACGGACGCGACAGCGCGTGAGCGCGCTCCGTCGAGCCGTCGCGACGGTGGCCCTGGATCCGGCGATCACCCGGCCGGGCTACCTCTTCGCGTGCGCGGTCGGACTCGCCTGGGGCGCGCTGTGGAGCACGGGCCCGATCCGGCGCAGCCACGGCCTCGTCGTCTTCACCGGTCTGCCCTCCTGGGCGTTCGGCCGCGGAGGGTCCTGCGTCGGCACGAGCTACCTCACGGGCACCAACGTCTCCGACAGCGTCCTCGAGCACGAGGCCGTGCACAAGGAGCAGTGGCGGCTCTACGGGATGTGGTTCCCGTTCGCGTACACGGTGGCGGGTCGCGATCCGCTGCGCAATCGATTCGAGATCGAAGCCGGTCTCGAGAAGGGCGGATATCTCCGTGGTCACTGACATGACGGGGCGCGTCGTCGTCCTCACCGGAGCGAGCTCCGGCATCGGCCGGGTCGCGGCGGGAGCGCTGGCGTCCGCCGGTGCCCGCGTGGCCGTGGTCGGGCGGAACCCCGAGCGCACCCGCGCGGTCGCCGCCGACGTGGGAGGGGACGCGTTCCTGGCCGACTTCGACCGGCTCGACGACGTCCGCGCCCTGGCCGACGGCCTCCTCGAGCGCTACGAGCGGATCGACGTGCTGGCGAACAACGCGGGCGGGCTCGTCTCCCACCGCGCCGAGACGGTCGACGGCCACGAGCGGACGATCCAGAGCAACCATCTCGCGCCGTTCCTGCTCACGCGGCTCCTGCTCCCGCGGATGATCGAGACCTCGAGGGAGCGGGCCGGCGTCCGCGTCGTCTCCACGGCGAGCCTCGCGAACCGCTTCGGTCGCCTGAGGCTCGACGACCTCGACAACCGCCGCGGTCCGTGGCTCGGCGGCTGGCGGGCGTACGGCACGTCGAAGCTGGTGACGATCCTCTTCATCCGCGAGCTGGCGGAGCGGCTGCTGACGACGTCGGTCGACGCGTACTCGTTCCACCCGGGCGTCGTCTCGACGAGCTTCGGCGCCGACAGCACGATGATGAAGCTGATGACGAGCCTCTCGGTCGGCTCCTTCGGCATCTCCGCCGAGGCGGGTGCGGTGCCGCTGATCACCCTCGCCTCCGAGCCCGACGTCGGTGCCGCCAGCGGCACCTACTTCGACCAGCTGACACCGCACGGCTCCCTGAACCCCCAGGCCCGCGACCGCGCTCTCGCCCACGACCTCTGGACCCTCTCCAGCCGCCTCGTGGGCGTGTCGCCCACCCTGTAGCCCGCTGCCGCTCCCCGCCGCCGCCGACTCGACGCGGGGGCGGCGCGGAGTACCCGACCCGCTCGCCGGGAGGATCTCGACACACCCTCTCCGAGGGCTGCCCGATCAGCAGGTCTGTGCGCGGTCGCCCGACTCGGTCTGTGCCCGCGAGCTGCTCGATCAGCCGCGAAATCGGTCGGGCGTGGATCTCGAAACTCCCTCTCCGAGGGCTACCCGATGAGCAT
This sequence comes from Rathayibacter sp. AY1B7, assembly GCF_002932735.1. Classification (NCBI taxonomy): domain Bacteria; kingdom Bacillati; phylum Actinomycetota; class Actinomycetes; order Micrococcales; family Microbacteriaceae; genus Rathayibacter; species Rathayibacter sp. AY1B7. Next base: position 34,793 of record NZ_PSWK01000027.1, on the reverse strand, counting down.
GTCCGGGCGCGGTCGCCCGACTCGCCAGGCACCCGAGAACCGCTCGATCACGCGCGAAGTCCGTCGGCAGTGACTCTCGAGACGCCCTCTGCGAGGTCCGCTCGATCAGCATCGTCCTCCGCGGCCGCGCTCTCGGCGCGCCGTCCCCCGCGGCCGCGCCCCCGGCGCGCCGTCCCCCGTGGTCGCGCCCCCGGCGCGCCGCACCCCTACGAGCAGCGCCCGGAGCGTCGCAGGGCGACGTTCTGCAAGGCGGAGGAGGAAGCGATACCGGCGGTATCGCGCCCGACGACAACGCCGCAGAACGTCGCCCTGCGACGCTCCGGGTCAGTTGGACTCTTGGCGGCCGAGGCGCCAGTACCCCATGAACGCCACGCGCTTCCGGTCGAGTCCGAGCTCGGTGACGAGGCAGCGGCGGATCAGCTTCACGGCGCCGGCTTCTCCGGCGATCCAGGCGTAGAGGCCGGGGTCGGTGCTCTCGTCGGGGACCTCCCAGAGCATCTCGTGGTCGACGTCGATGTCGCTGACGTCGACGCCGCGGTGGTGGGCGGTGAGGAAGCGGGTGGCCCAGGCGCGGACCGCGTCGCCGAGGGCCGCTCCGGGGGCTGCCGCGTCGGCGCGGACGATCCAGGTGACGTGGACGCCGGCGGGGTGGCGGAGCGGGAGGCGGTCGTGGGCGGTGGGGACCTCGAGGAACGCGGCTCCGGTGGCGTCGTCGTCGAGGCTCTCGAGGATCGCGGCGATGGCGGGGACGGCCGTCTCGTCGCCGGCGAGGAGGAGGGAGGTGGCGGCGCCGGGGTGGAACTCGACTCCGCCGCCGGGGAGGTCGGAGCGCGTGTCGGGCGCGATGATGACGATCTGGTCGCCGGCGCGGGCGCTCTCGACCCAGGCGGAGGCCGGTCCGGTGTCGCCGTGGGCGGCGAAGTCGATGTCGACCTCGGCGTCCTCGGGGCGGAAGGCGCGGATGGTGTAGGTGCGGAGCGGGTTCCGGAGCTCGTCGGGGAGCTGTCGCCAGCGGCCGTACCAGTCGGGGTCGAGTCCGTCGGGTCCGTCGGGGTCCGAGACGGAGGCGAGGAAGGCGGGGGCGTCGGAGGCGGCGGTGGGGACGACGAGCTTGATGCGCTGGTCGGGGCCGGTGCAGCCGACGTGGTCGAGGCCGGTGCCGGTGAGGGTCACGCGGATGAAGTGCGGGGCGATCCGGGTCGCTGCGGCGACGGTCGCGAGGTACGGCCGGTAGGCCGGTCGGGCGGGGGCGGCGGTCGTCGGAGGCATCGCCTCAGTCTCGCACAGAAGGTAAGCCTTGCCTAACACTTAGCCGGGACGCCCGGCGGACGGTCAGCGCGCGGCGTGCTCGGCGGAGGTGCGCAGGCGCGCCTCGACGTCGGCGGCGAGCTCGGCGACGACGGGGCCGGCCCCGCCGATCCAGGCGCAGAAGTCGTGGCGGCCGTCGGCCCACGGGTAGTCGCCGTCGACGACCGACATCTCGCCGACCCAGGCCCGGACCGCGCGGTCGAGTGCGACTCCGCGGGAGCAGCGCTCACCGGTGCCGGGGGCGCCCGAGCGCTCGGAGCGGCCGAGCCAGGTGACGCAGACCCGTCCGGGGGCGGCGAGCGGCGGCAGTCCGCGCGCGTCGTCGACCTCGACGAAGACCTGGCCGCGGGCGTTCGCGGGGAGGGTGTCGAGGATGCTCTGGATCCACGGCACGACGGTCTCGTCGCCCGCGATCAGGAACTGCTTCACGTCGACCGGCGCGGAGCCGTCGCGGTCCTCGAACATGCACATCGTGTCCGAGTATAGGCAAGGCTTACCTCAGTGACCAGAGCCGGACCTGACCATCCGCCGTGCGGCCGCGCCCGGACCCGTCACCGCTGCGGCCTCCCCCGTCACCACTGCGGCGGGTGCCGCCTCTGCCAGCGCGCCCGCCGCTCGAGCTGTGCGCCGATCGCCAGCAGCGTCGCCTCGCCGCCGGGTCGCCCGATCAGCTGGACTCCCATCGGCAGGCCCTCCTCCGTGGTGCTCAGCGGAAGGGTGATCGCGGGGAGGCCGCTCACGTTCACGAAGGACGTGTACGGCGTGTAGAGGCACTGCTGCTCGAAATTGCGCTCGGGATCCTCGAGGTCGTACCAGCCGACGGGGCGCGGCGTCATCGCCAGCGACGGCGTCAGGACCGCGTCGACGCCGGAGAACGCCGCGATCACCGCGCGCTCGTAGCCCGAGAGCCAGGACGCCGCCTCGACGATCTCGCGGGCGGAGCGCCGGCGTCCCTCCTCCACCAGCCAGCGGGTCAGCGGCTCCAGCAGATCGAGGTCCGCGCCCTCGACGGGCAGGGTCGCGGCGCCGCTCTGCCACAGCGTCCGGAACGCGGCGGGGTACGGGGCGCTCGGGGGGAGCGACGCCTCCTCGAGCCCGTGGCCGAGGGCGGCCAGCGCGGCGATCCCCTCGTCCAGCGCGGCGCGCGCCTCCGGAGCGAGAGCGATCTCGTACTCCTCGTCCCAGGGCGAGTCCGTCAGCACGCCGATCTGGAAGCGCCCCTCTCCGCGCACCGCGGCGCCGAGGAACGAGCCGTCGCCGTCACCGGGCGCGCCGAGCGACCAGCGCTGCGGGAGGCGGCCGTTCGTCCGCTCCAGCATGCCCTCGAGCAGGAGGCCCGCGTCGGCGACCGAGCGGGTGATCGGCCCGGCGACCGTCAGGCCGCCGACTCCGCCGATGCCGGAGAGCGCGGCGACACGTCCGCGGGAGGGCTTCAGTCCCACCAGGCCGCAGGCCGCGGCGGGGATGCGGATGGACCCGCCGCCGTCCGAGGCGGGGGCGAACGGCAGCAGTCCCGCGGCGACGGCGACCGCTGCTCCTCCGCTGGATCCGCCGGCCCCGAGGCGGGTGTCCCAGGGCGTGACGGCGGGCGGGCCGATCCGCGTCTCGGTGTAGGAGGGCATCCCGAACTCGGGCGCCGCGGTCTTGCCGAGGCTGACCGCTCCCGCCGCGTCGAGCACCTCGACGATCTCGTCGGAGGCGGTGGGCACGTGGTGCTCGCGCAGCCGGGATCCGAATGCGGTCCGCACGCCCGCGCGCCGCCAGAGGTCCTTGTCGCCGCTCGGCAGGCCCCAGAGCGGAGCGGTTCCGGGCCCGGTGCCGAGCGCTGATGCCCGCTCCCGCGCCCGATCGGCGGTCACCGTGGCGAAGGCGCCCAGCTCCCCGTTCCAGCGCTCGATCCGGGCGAGGTAGTGATCGGCGAGCTCGAGAGGCGTGACCTCTCCGCGCTGCAGCCAGTCCCACTGCTCCTGGGCGCTGAGGTGGTGGAGTTCGAACATGGAACGACCCTATTCCGCCGCTCCGGGGAGCCGGCGGAACAGGGTCGTGGGGGTCAGGCCGCGCGGCGGCCGCTCTCGCTCGCCTCGTCGATGCCCCTCCGGGCGCCGTCGGGCACCACGGTGTCGCGGTCGATGCGGGCGCCGGTCGCGATCACGGCCGAGCGTCCGATGCGGGAGTAGCTCCCGATCCGCGCCCCCGGTCCGATGATCGCCTCGGGCCCGACGTGCACGTTCGCACCGATGAAGGCGCTGTGCCCGATCATGGCGTCGCGGTCGACCCAGCTGCCCGCGCCGATCCAGGCGCGCTCGCCCACGGTCGCGCCGGGCTCCACGTAGGCGCCGGTCTCCACGTACGCGGTCGCCGAGACGCGCGATCCGGGAGCGACCATGCCGCGTCCGTTCGCGTGGCGGCGGTAGACGATCTCGTCGTCACTGCCGCGCGCCCCTCGACCCTTGTCCATCCCTGTTCCTGCCATCTGCCTCTGGCTCCTCCGAGCTGTCCGGTGGGCGGGGCGCCGAGCCCCGTCCCGTCATCGGTAGACAACAGCGGCGAGCGCCCGCGCATTCCCCGTTCGGGGGGCGCTGGCGCGGGGTGGAGGCGGGTCGGCGGGCGGAGCGGAGAGCGGGCGGCGGAGCGGACCCGCGCGGGCGTCCCCGGAGCGTCACTCCACCGCGTCGGCGACCGCGGTCACGACCGCGCGGAACCGGTCCGGCGCCTCGCGGATCCGCCGCCGGAGGAGGACCCCGGCGAGCGCCGACGAGGCGGGTGCGGCGACCAGCTCGCACTCGACCCGGGCCCCCTCCTCGTCCGCCAAGACCCGCCACTGCTCGACGCCGAGCACGGGGAGTCGGCGCTCGAGCCTGCTCCCCCGCCGCTCGTAGGCGCCGTCGGCGGCGAGGACGTCCGCGAGGGCGGCGAGCACCGGGGCGGGGTCGGCGTGGAGGACGGAGGCGAGGGCGAGGAGGCTGCGCACGGCGGCAGTCTCGCACGCCCCCGCGTCAGGAGCGGGCGTCGAGGACGCGCCGGAGCCAGTCGAACGACGCCTTGGGCACGCGGTCCCGGCTGCGCGTGTCGACGGCCACGAGCCCGTGCGGGCGGCTGTAGCCGTGCTGCCACTCGAACGCGTCGACCAGGGTCCAGAGCTGCACGGCCTCCACCGGCAGTCCGTCGTGGACGGCCTCGGCGAGAGCGGCCAGGTGCGCCCCGAGCCAGCGGATCCGCTCCGTGTCGACGATCGCACCCTCGCGATCGGGCTCGTCGGGGTAGCTCGCGCCGAGCGCGGTCACCACCAGCGGCGGCAGGGCGTCGCCGTAGCGCTCCACGAGGGACCGCAGCACCGAGACCACCGCCCAGGGCGCGACCGGCGAGCCGTCGCCCGTGCGGTCCAGCTCCGGCCAGGGCGCCGTGTGGAAGGGGAGCGCGGGAGGAGCGCCCACCCCGGTCGGCAGCGCCGGGTCGCGGCCCGACACGATCCGCAGCGGCGGCAGCGGCGCGACCGCGTAGAAGTCGAGCGGAGCCGAGATGCGCGCGAGGTCGACCGGATCCGCCTGCGCGAGGGCGCCGAGGAACGGCGGCAGCTCCTCCGGTCCGACCGGGTAAAACCCGGTCAGCACGGCGTCGGCCACCAGGCGGTTCCGCAGGACGTCCGCCAGGGAGGCGAAGGCGCGGTCCCGGTCGTCGTCGGAGGCGGGCTCGACCGGCGCGAGCGCGTCGACGAGGCCGATCCTCCCGGTCACCTCCGCCGCCCGCAGCGCCTCCAGCGCCACACCGTGCCCGAGGAGCTGGTGGTGCAGCGCCGGCAGGGCGCTGAACAGCCGGCCGGCGCCCGGCGCCTGCCGCGCGAGCGCGTAGCCCTCGAGCATCACCGTCGACGGCTGGTCGAGGGTGATCCAGTCGGCGACCCGGTCGCCGAACCGCCCGCCGAGCTCGAAGGCGAGATCGCCGAAGCGGAACGCGGTGTCGCGGTTCATCCAGCCGCCGCTGAGCGCCGACGGGGTGTCGCGGTGGTGCAGGGTCAGCGCGACCCGGATCCCCGTCTCGGCGAGCCCGTCGAGCAGGCGGTCGTAGAAGCCGAGCCCTCCGCGGTCGATCGGCCCGCGGCCGTCGGGCTGCAGCCGGGGCCACGAGACCGAGAGCCGGAGCTCGTCGACGCCGAGATCGACCAGCAGCGCGAGGTCCTCGCGCCAGCGCAGGAGGAAGTCCGTCGCGATCTCGGGAGTGGCCTCCTCGGCGATCGTCCCCCGTCGCAGCGCGAAGTCGTCCCACACCGACCGGCCCCGGCCGCCCGTCTCGAGGGAGCCCTCCGTCTGGAAGGCGCTCTGCGCCAGTCCGATGCGCAGGCCCGGCGGCAGGAGCCCGCCCAGCTCGCGCGGATCGTCGAAGCGCGCGGCCTCGACGCGCACCTCCCGCCGATCGCGCCCGCGGGCCTCGTCTTCGCGCATTCCACTGTCCTCCGGATCTGATCGACGGGTATATTCTCGCGGAAGCGCTCTCCCGGATCTCCCCGACTCCCCCGACCGGCCGAGACGCCTCCTCCGGATGGTGTACATCCGGGAACAGTGGTGCGGCGCGCTTGACAGCTCCCCCCTGCCCCCGTGCAATGGACGCATCGTGAAATCGGGCGTCGACGTGGCAGTACCGGGGGGTTCACCGGTCGTGCCGGTGCCCCGACTCCGCCGATCCCCGCGCCGCACGGCCGCCCTGCTGCTGGTGCTCCTCGCGGCCGTCGCCTCCGTCTCCGGCCTGGCCGCGCCGGCCGCGCAGGCCGCCGCTCTCGCGATCACCGCTCCCTCCTCCGGCACGGTCCTCAGCACGGGAGCGACGACGGTCACCGGCACGGCGACGGCCGGGGACCAGGTGCAGATCGGGCTCCGCGGCGGCGGCGACCCACTCTGCATCACCACCGCGGGCCCCGACGGCGGCTGGAGCTGCGCCGTCTCCCTCGACGACGGGCCGGCGACCCTGGTCGCGGTGGAGCTCCTCGCCGGCGGCGGGACCACCTCGGCCGCCGTCCCGATCGCCGTCCTCAGCGCCCCCGTCATCGAGTCGGTCGACGGCTCGGCGACCTCCGCGGGCTCGGTCCGCGGCACGGCCTACCCCGGCGCGAGCGTCGCCGCGGTCTCGAACGGCGGCGCCGCGTGCCTGGCCACCGCCGACTCCGGCGGCGCATGGTTCTGCCAGCTCGCCCCCACTCCGGCGCCGGGCAGCTACCGCGTCACCGCGACGCAGACCGCCTCCTTCGCCGGCAGCGCCGCCTCGCCGGCCAGCGCGCCGGTGACCCTCGTGGTCGACACCGCTGCTCCTGCCGCCCCCGCCCTCACCTCGCCGTCGAACGGCGCCGCCCTGCCGCTCAGCGGCGCGTCCTACTCCGGGACGGGCGTGGACGGCACTCGCGCCTACGTGTACGTGGACCGGGTCAACACCTGCGACGCGGCGGTCAGCGGAGGCGCCTGGAGCTGCACCGGCGGCACGATCACGGCGGGCGCGCATCGGGTCTCCGCCATCGCCGGCGACAGCGCCGGCAACTACAGCCCGCCGAGCCCCTGGGTCGACGTGACCTTCGCGGCGGCGACGACCGCTCCCACCGGCACGCCCAGCGCGACGACGCCGGCCGCCCCCGGAGCCGCGCCCAGCGCGCCCGGGGCCGCCGCGTCTCCCGCTCCGAGCAGTGCGGCGCCGACCGCGTCCCCGTCGCCCGTCCGCCCCGGGGAGACCGCGCCCACGCCCGAGGACGAGCCGACCGCCGAGCCCACCGCAGCGCCGGTCCCGGCTCCCGACGTGGACGGCGGTGACGTGCCGCCGCAGCCCGCCCCCGACGCCGGATCCGAGCCGGGCGGCTGGAGCGCGGCGACCGGGATGACCACCGCGCTGTCCGCCGGATCGCCCGTCGTCTCGATGGCCGACTGGATGCGCTCCCTCGCCCTCGCTCTGCTCTCGCTCGCCCTGGTCGTCGTGCCGGCCCGCCTCGCCGCGGCCGGGCGCGCGCCCCGCGCCGAGCGCAGCTGGCACCTCACGGGCCGGAACCGCGCCGCCGTCGAGTACGACGACAAGCCGGACACCGGTCCCGCCTCGCCGCGCCTGATGGTCGTCGGGATGATCGGCTGCGCAGCCGGCCTCGTCCTGCTCTCGGGACGCGTCGACGGCCAGCCCGCCTACCTGCGCCTGCTGATCGCCGTCATCGTGGCCGTCGCCGTGGTCAACGCGGTCGCCGCCGCCGTCCCCGCGCTGGTCGGCCGACGGATCGGCGTCAGCGGGATCGGCGTCGTCGCCGCTCCGCGCGCGCTGCTCCTGGTCGCGGCGGCCGCTCTCGTCTCGCGCTTCGCGGGACTGGACCCGGCGCTCCTCTTCGGCGTGGTGATCGGCCTCGTCCTCCCCGAGGGCGCATCCGCCGTCGACCGGGCGAAGCTCTCCACCGTCCGCGTCGTCTCGCTGCTGGGCCTCGCCGGACTCGCCTGGGGCGCCTCCGCCGTGGTCCCGCCCGACGGCTCGTTCGGCTCCGTGCTCGCCGCGGAGGTGCTCAGCGCGACCACGCTGATCTCGGTCGGCTCGAGCGTGGTGCTGCTGTTCCCGGTCGGGCGCCCCGCCGGCCGCAGCATCCTGCGCTGGTCCCCGCTGCTCTGGCTCGGGCTCACGCTCCTCGCGACGACCGTGCTGTTCGTGCTGCTCACCCCGACCATCGCGTCCTGGTCGACCGACGGCGGAGCGGGCCCGGTGCTCTTCGCTGTCGTCGCCTTCAGCGCGGTGTGCACGTCGATCTGGGCCTGGCGGCGCTTCGTCGAGTCGGAGTAGCCGGGCTCGGGGGCCCGCTCAGCCGATCGAGACGGGCCGGTCGAGGTCGTCGCCCGGCAGCACGTCGGCCACGGCGCCGACGGTCAGCTCGCGCAGCGTCGCTATGCCGCCGTAGACGCCGAGGAACGCGGTGTCGGCCGCGTCGCGTCCCGTCGCGATCCGCACGAGGCTCGACCGCGGCGCGAGCGTCGTCGCGTCGACCGCCCGCCACTCCCCCTCGATCCAGGCCTCCGCGACCGCGTGGAAGTCCATCGGCTGCAGTCCCGGGGCGTACACGGCCGCCAGTCGGGCGGGCACGTCCAGCGCACGGAGGAGGGCGACGACGAGGTGCGCGAAGTCGCGGCAGACGCCGCGGCGGGCGAGCAGCGTCCGCTCGGCCCCGTCCGTCGGAAGGCTCGAGCCGGGGACGTACGCCAGCCGCGTGCCGACCCAGGAGCTCACCGCGTGCAGGAGGTCCGCCCCGGCGAGGCCGGCGAACTCGGCCCGGGCCGTCGCCCACAGCACGTCCGACTCGGCGTAGCGGCTCGGCCGCAGGTACCGCAGCCGGTCCACCTCGTCGCCCTCGAGCGGATCGAGGCGTCCCAGGACGCGCGCGGAGTAGTCCACGACGAGGTGCCCGACCGGCGCGTCGAGCACGTGCAGCCGGGTGCCGTGCTGGTCGATCACCTCGCGAGCGGCGAGCGGGCGGCCGTCGACGGTGAGCGTCAGCGACTCCTCCGCCCCGTACGCGTCGGCCACCGCGATCGAGAGGACGAGGGCGGCCGGAGCCGCGACGTCGAGGGTCAGGTGGGCCGAGACGTCGCGCTGCATGGGGCTCTTCTCCGGGGCGTGGCGGGTGGGGGTCAGGCGCCCTGCTCGCCCTTCGGCGGCGGGGTGGGGGCGGCGTCCGGCTCCTGCACGAGCTGCAGCCCGCCAGACGAGTTCGCCGAGACGGTCAGCAGGTCGATCCAGGTGCGGTTGATCGAGGGGACCCGTCCGCCGAAGTACTTGAAGTAGAGGGGCAGGGAGGGGTCGAGCCAGATGCTCGAGCGGCCGTCGCCGACCGCGGGGTCGTCCCGCCACGAGAAGAAGAAGCTCTCGCGGCGGCGCAGCTTGTTGGCGATGACGATCTGGACGTGCGTGAGCGTGCGGTCGTCGAACTCGATCTCGACTCCCGAGGCTCCGTAGAGCAGCTTCCCCATGGGGGCCTCCCGGCCGCCCGTCGCCGGGCGGTGCATGACGGTGCCCGCGGGCACGAGAAGCGGGACCGTTCCGGCGCCCGCCGTGGACCGGGCGGCTCGCATCCGGACGCGGGCGCCCGAGCGCGGAACCGCCCGGTGACGACTCTAGGCGAGGCGGCGCGGGCGCGCGGGATCCTCGTCCGATTCCCGAACACCGGGCTCCTCCGGCCGGAAGGACGACCGGTCTGGAGGCGCACCCGGCGCCCTGTCGGATCCGGGCGAGACGCGCCGGGGCACTGCCGCGCGCATGTCGGAGGTCGGACGTACGGTACCCGCATGATCGAATGCGCACTCTGCGGAACCGACGCCGTCGTCCTCGACCGCTCCGGCGGCCGCGACACCGAGGAGGAGCTCGTCGTGCTCTGCGCCGACTGCACCCCGGGCGAGATCACCCAGGCCCTCGAGGCCGGGCTGCTCGAGCCCGCTCGACGCAGCGCGCACGCCCGCGCCGCCTAGAGAGCGGCACGTCGGACGGAGTGCCCCCACTGGGACTCGAACCCAGACTGAGACGATTTTAAGTCGTCTGCCTCTGCCGATTGGGCTATGGGGGCGACCACCGGGAGGAGCGACCCTCCCGGCCGCGGTGTCAGGACTTGGCGGGTTCGCCGCCGACCGGGACCGGAGCACCGGCCTGGCCGGGGATCTGCGCCGGGGCCTGCGCGGCCGGAGCCTCGGCGGCCGGGGCCGCCGGACGCGGACGCGACGCGTAGGTCTCGAAGGAGCCGCGGGGGTACTCGCGGGCCTCGATCGAGGCGATGTCGCGGCCGAGCCAGAGGTTGTTCCACCAGCCCCAGACCACGCGGAACTTGCGCTCCCACGAGGGCATGGCGAGACCGTGGTAGCCGCGGTGCATCACCCAGGCGGGGAAGCCCTTCACGGCGATCTTGCCGGACTGGAACACGCCGATGCCGATGCCCAGGCCCGCGACCGCGCCGAGGTTCTTGTGCACGTAGTCGACCGGCTCCTCGCCGCGGAGGACCGCGGTGATGTTCTTGGCCATGAGCTTGCCCTGGCGGACGGCGTGCTGGGCGTTCGGCACGCAGAAGCCGCCGACGCCGCCGCCGGTGAGGTCGGGGACGGCCGTCGCGTCGCCGGCGCCCCAGGCGCCCTCGACGAGCACGTCGTCGTGGCCGACGCGGAGGTCGGCGCGCACGCGCAGGCGGCCGCGCTCCTCGATGGGCAGGTCGGAGTTCTTGATCGACGGGTTCGCCATGACGCCCGCGGTCCAGATGATGAGGTCCGACTCGAAGCTCTCGCCCGTCGACAGCTGGATGACGCCGTTCTCGGCCGACTTGAGCTGCGTGTCGAGGTGCACGGTGGCGCCTCGCTGGTCGAGGTTCTTCAGCACCCAGTGGCTCGTCTCGAGGGCGACCTCGGGCATGATCCGGCCCATCGCCTCGATGAGGTGGAACTGCGTCTCCTCGAAGTCGATCTCGGGGTAGCGCTTGAGCAGCGCGCTCGCGAAGGAGCGCAGCTCGGCGAAGACCTCGATGCCCGCGAACCCGCCGCCGACGACCGTGACGGTCAGCAGGCGCGAGCGCTCGGGGCCGGCGGGGAGCGACGCGGCCTTGTCGAAGTTCGTGAGCATGCGGTCGCGGATCGCGGTCGCCTCCTCGATCGTCTTCAGGCCGATCGCGTTGTCGGCGACGCCCGGGATCGGGAAGGTGCGCGAGACGGAGCCGGCGGTGACGACGATCTGGTCGTACTCGAACTCGTAGGGCTCGCCCACGGTCGGGGTGATCGACGCGGTGCGGTTCGCGTGGTCGATCTTCGTCACCTTGGCGGCGAGGATCGCGGTCTTCTTGAGGTGGCGGCGGAGCGAGACGATCGCGTGGCGCGGCTCGATCGACCCCGCGGCGACCTCGGGGAGGAAGGGCAGGTACGCCATGTAGGGCAGCGGGTCGACGATCGTGACCTCTGCCTCGTGCGGGCGGAGCTGCTTCTCGAGCTTCCACGCGGTGTAGAAGCCGGCGTAGCCGCCTCCGACGATCAGGATTCTGGGCACGGTTGACTCTCCAAGAGGGATGGACAATGCGAACACCCTCACGCAATGCGAAGTGCCCGCTCTCGATGCGGTGGGCAGCACTGACCCCGACTGGGAATCAGCTTAGCGAAGAGCGCGCCGGTGGTGGCGCCTCCGTGGCTCCGGTAGGAGCGGCTACGCGTCGAGCGGCCTGCAGGCGCAGCGCTCGGGAGACCAGTCGGCGCGGGCCAGGGCCAGATCGCCGATCGGATTGACGCCGGGGCCCGCCGCGAGGGCGTGCGCGGCGAGGGCGTGGAGGCACTTCACCCGCGAGGGCATGCCCCCGGAGGAGATGCCCGCGATCTCGGGGACGGAGCCGACGCTCTCGCGGTCGGCCAGGAACGCCCGGTGCGCAGCGGCATACGCCTCGCGCAGCTCCTCGTCCTCGGCGAGCATCGCGTTGTACTCGACCATGACCTGGGTGGCCTCGAGCTGCGAGATCGCGGCCGTCGCGGCGGGGTGGGTCAGGTAGTAGAAGGTGGGGAACGGCGTGCCGTCGGACAGGCGGGGGCTCGTGGAGACCACCGTCGGGTCGCCGCAGACGCAGCGTGCGCTGATCCCGACGACGTCCCGGGCGGGACGGCCCAGCTGGGCGGAGACGACCGCGATGTCGCGCTCGGACGGCGGATCGAAGGGGGGCGTGGTCACGGGGGCTCCAGAGGACGGACGGCCGGGAGGACGCTCCAGTGTACGCGGGGCCGGGCGGGAGCGACGGGGTCGGGCGGGAGCTACGGAGTCGGTGTCAGCTCGTCGGCGGTCGGCTCGCCGAGGCCCGAGACCGCGATCGAGGACAGCAGGGAGCCGGCCCAGTCGCTCGGGGTCTCCTGCACCGTGTCGCTCGCGGGCTGCTGCGCCTGCTGGGCGAGCGTCACGTCGTCGAGCACGAGGTAGCTCACCTCGCCGGGCATCACGAAGTACAGCCGCTCGCGGGCCTGCGCGCGGATGAACGCCGGGTCGGACCAGCGGGTGCGCTGCTCGTCGAGGTTCTGCGCCTGGGTCTTGGCCGCGTCGACCGAGCGCTGCAGCTCGGCGATCTCGGCGCGCTGCTCGACGAAGTTCTTGATGCTCGGGGCGAGCACGACCACCGCGAGGATCATGATCCCCATCACCAGCAGCGTGAAGCCGGAGCCGCGGACGCCGGCGATCCACGCGGACGAGGGCGGGGCGGACGGGCCATGGGCGGGTGCCTCCTCGATCGCGGCGGGGGAAGTGGAGCGGCCCCGGCGCCCGCACCGAGGTGCTGGGCTCCGGGGCCGGTCCGGCGTGCCGAGACTACGCGGAGAAGCGCGGGAAGGCGGAGCGACCCGCGTAGGTCGCCGCACCTCCCAGGATCTCCTCGATGCGCAGCAGCTGGTTGTACTTCGCGACGCGGTCCGAGCGGGCCGGGGCGCCGGTCTTGATCTGGCCGCCGTCCACCGCGACCGCGAGGTCGGCGATGGTGGTGTCCTCGGTCTCGCCGGAGCGGTGCGAGAGGATCGCGGTCATGCCGTTGCGCTGGGCGAGGGCCACGGCGTCGAGCGTCTCGGTGAGCGTGCCGATCTGGTTCACCTTGACCAGGATCGAGTTGCCGGCCTTCTCGGCGATGCCGCGGGCGAGGCGCACCGGGTTGGTGACGTACAGGTCGTCTCCGACGAGCTGCACCTTGTCGCCGATGGCCGCGGTGAGGTGGGTCCAGCCGGCCCAGTCGTCCTCGTCCAGCGGGTCCTCGATCGAGACCAGCGGGTAGTTGGCGACGAGGTCGGCGTAGTAGGAGGAGAGCTCCTCGGCCGAGAGCTTCTTGCCCTCGAACGTGTAGGCGCCGTCCTCGTAGAACTCCGAGGAGGCGACGTCGAGCGCGAGCCCGATGTCCTTGCCGGGGGTGAAGCCGGCGGCCTCGACGGCCTTGAGGATGAAGTCGAGCGCCTCGCGGTTGGTGGGCAGGTCGGGGGCGAAGCCGCCCTCGTCGCCGAGGCCGGTGGCGAAGCCGGCCTTCTTCAGCTGCGCCTTGAGCGCGTGGTAGATCTCGACGCCCCAGCGCAGGCCCTCGGAGAAGGACTCGGCGCCCAGCGGGACGGCCATGAACTCCTGGATGTCGACGCCGGTGTCGGCGTGCGCGCCTCCGTTGATGATGTTCATCAGCGGCACGGGCAGGGTGTGCGCGTTCGGGCCGCCGACGTAGCGGAACAGGTCGAGGTCCGACGACTGCGCGGCGGCCTTGGCCACGGCGAGGCTGACGCCGAGGATCGCGTTCGCGCCCAGGCGGGACTTGTTCTCGGTGCCGTCGAGCTCGATCAGCTCGGCGTCGACGAGGCGCTGGTCGGTGGCGTCGAAGCCCTCGATGGCCGGGCCGATCTCGTCGATGACGGCGTCGACGGCCTTCTGCACGCCCTTGCCGAGGTAGCGGTCGGAGTCGCCGTCGCGGAGCTCGTACGCCTCGAACGCGCCGGTGGAGGCGCCGGACGGGACGGCCGCTCGCGAGGACGCGCCGTCCTCGAGCAGGACCTCGACCTCGACCGTGGGGTTGCCACGGGAGTCCAGAATTTCTCGGGCGACGACTGCCTCGATAAGGGCCACAACTATCTCCTCTTGACGGGTGGGCTCCCGGAGACGGGAGCGGTCGGGAAGGAGTCTACTGACCGCCTCCGAAGCGCAGGAGACCGCGGCCGGTCGTAGACTCCCAGGGCCCGATCGCCGGACGGCCCGGGCGCACCCGCCGACCCGGAGGTTCCCCGTGACCACGACCGCCGCCGACCACGTCGACCGTCTCACCGCCGTCGTCCCGGACTTCCCGAGCCCGGGCATCCTGTTCCGCGACCTCACGCCGGTCTTCGGCGACGGCGAGGCCCTGCGGGCGGTGGCCGACGCGCTGATCGAGCCCTACCGCGGCCGGATCGACGCGATCGCGGGCGTGGAGGCGCGCGGCTTCCTGCTCGCCGCAGCGGCCGCCTACTCGGCGGGTCTCGGCGTCGTCACCGTCCGCAAGCCCGGCAAGCTCCCGCGGGCCGTGCTGCGCGAGCAGGCGACCCTCGAGTACGGAGAGACGATGCTGGAGGTGCACGAGGACGCGGCGCCCCGCGGCTCGCGGCTGCTGCTGGTCGACGACGTGCTGGCGACCGGGGGCACGCTCGACGCTAGCCGCCGCCTGATCGAGCGCGCAGGGTGGAGCCTCGAGGGGATCGCGGTGGTCATGGAGCTCGACGGGCTCGGCGGCCGCGAGGTGCTGGCCGGCCACCGCGTCGACGCGATCGTCACCGTCTGACCGGGCCCCGTCGCTCCGCTCCCCCTGCCCTCCCCCTTCCCGCGAGACACCACCGGGGTATGCGACCCACCGTGCGAGCCGCACTCGAGTGGCGTCCCGCGGAAGGGGGAAGCGACGGGGTCAGGTGAGGGAGAGGGACATCCGGGAGAGGACGAAGGTCTCGAGCACCTGCACGAGCATGTAGAGCACGAGCGAGACGCCGGTCACGAGCACGACCGCCGACCAGACGTCCGCGAACCGGGCCTGGGCGGACCAGGCGTTGATCGCCCCGCCGATGCCCGCACCGGTGGAGAGCCACTCGGCGAGCAGCGCGCCCGTGATCGCTCCGGGCACCGAGATGCGGATCGCGGCGAAGAGCGAGGGCAGCGAGCCGGGGATGGCCACCTTGCGGATCGCGGTGAGAGTGCTGCCGCCGTAGACCGCGACCACGTCGAGCATCTGCGGGGAGGCGTTGTTGAGGCCGAAGGCGATCGTCACCAGCGCGGGGAACAGGACGACGATCCCGCCGATGACCGCGACCGAGGCGATCGAGCCGGTCCCGAAGACCAGGATGATCAGCGGCGCCATCGCGATCAGCGGCACCGAGCGCAGCAGCATCGCGAACGGCATCAGCGCGTGCTCGATGCCCTTCGACAGGCGGAACAGGATCGCGCCGAGGATCGCCACGACCAGGCCGGCCGCGAAGCCGATCAGTGCGTCGCCCATGGTCACGGCGAAGAGGCCGCCCAGCTCGGCGCGGTGCTCCGCGGCCTTCGCATCGGTCACCAGGTGCTGCCAGACGTCCCACGGGCCCTTGACCACGTAGGGCGAGACCCCGCTGAAGAGGACCACGCCGATCCAGATCGCCAGCACGATCACGATCGTCGACAGGGCGACGAGCAGGCTCTTGCGCAGGCTCTTGAGGGTCGCGCCGAGGGCGGCCGTGCGCAGCTGGCGCCGCAGCTCGTCGACCGCGAGGATCGACGTGGCCGTGGACTGCTCCGTGCGGTCGGGAACGGTGGTCGTCATGGTCATGCCCGCTTTCCGGAGGACCAGGGCGCGATGAGGCGCCCGATCAGTCCGACGATGCCGTAGCCGAGGAGCGCGACGCCCGCGCAGAGGAGGAAGAGCGCCCAGACGCGGGGCGAGTTCAGCGAGACCTGCGCTGCGACCAGGATCGGGCCCACGCCCGTCTCGATCTTGCCGAAGTACTCGCCGAGGATCGCGCCGAGGAAGGCCGCGGGCACCGCGATCTGCAGCGCCGACAGGATGTTGGGCAGCGCCGCGATCAGGCGGACCTTGCGCAGCTGAGTGAAGCGCGAGCCCCCGTAGACCGTGACGACGTCGAGCGCCGCCTTGTCGGCCGCCTTAAGCCCGAGCAGGCTGCCGACGACCGTGGTGAAGAACACCGAGAGGCCGGCCAGGAAGATCGCCGTCGCGCTCGCCTTCCCGGGAGCGTCCGCACCGCCGAGGATCAGCAGCACGATCGCTCCGATGGCGACGATCGGCACGCAGTAGGTGATGACCGCGAGCTGCGAGACGACCCCCTCCAGCCAGGGCAGGACCAGCACGAGCGCCGAGAGCACGAGCGCGAGGAGGTTGCCCCAGAAGTAGCCGACGGCCGCCTCGCCGATCGTGACGGAGAAGTTGCGCCAGTAGAAGCCGGCGCCGTCCTCCATCGCGGTCTGCACGACCTGCACGGGAGTGGGGACGGGCGCGTAGGTCGCGGCGCCGGTGGGCGCGGTGACGAGCGCCACGATCCACCAGACGGCGACGATCGCGGCGACGCCGATCAGCCCGGTGAGCCACGGAGGCAGGGACCGGGCGCGGCGCGGGGCCGCGGGGAGCGTGGTGGCCACGATGCCTCCTAGACGCGGTCGTCCGCGGCCGCGCCGCCGTCGCCGAACAGCAGCTCGGAGGCCTGGTCGACGTAGGCGTGGAACTCGGGGGTGCGCTGCATCTCGGGGGTGCGCGGGCGGGGCAGGTCGATGTCGATGATCTCCTTCACCCGTCCCGGGCGCGGGCTCATCACCGCGACGCGGTCCGAGAGGAAGATCGCCTCCGAGATGCCGTGCGTGACGAGGAGCGTCGTGGCGGGCTTCTCGGTCCAGATCCGCAGCAGCTCGAGGTTGAGCTTCTGCCGCGTCATGTCGTCGAGGGCGCCGAACGGCTCGTCGAGCAGCAGGACCTCGGGCTTGAGGATCAGGCACCGCGCGATCGACACGCGCTGGCGCATGCCCCCCGAGAGCTGGGCCGGCTTGGCCTTCTCGAAGCCGCGGAGGCCGACGAGGTCGATCAGCTCGTCGATGTAGGACTGGTCGACGCTCTTGCCCGCGATCTCGAACGGCAGGCGGATGTTCGCCATGACGCTGCGCCACGGCAGGAGCGCGTGGTCCTGGAAGGCGATGCCGAGCTTGTTGTCGCGGCGCAGCTCCTGGGGGGTCCGGCCGTCGACCCGGATGGAGCCGGACGTCGGCTCCTCCAGCCCCGCGAGGATGCGCAGGATGGTCGACTTGCCGCACCCCGACGGGCCGAGCAGGGCGAGGAAGCTGCCCTGGTCGGTGTGGAGGTCGGTGTCCTGCAGCGCCGCGACGCTGCGCGAGCCCATCCGGAACGTCTTCGACAGGCCGTGGATCTGGATGCCGGTGCCGCCGGCACCCTGGTCGCGCAGGGTGCCGGCGTCGGTCGTGTCGGTCACGAGTGGTGCCCTTCGTGGATCAGGATCAGGCCGCGTACTTCATCAGCTCGGGGTTCTCCTCGTAGACCTCGTCGAGGAGGGTCAGATCGAAGAGGTCCTCGGCCGTGACGTCGATCCCCGCGCCCGCGAGGGACGCGATGGTCTCGGACTGCAGCGTCTCGGAGATGGTGAAGAGGCCGTTCGAGACCGTCTCGTCCGAGACGACCAGCTCCTCGGCCTGGATGGTGGCGCCCTTCTTGGAGGACTCCTCGTCGAGGCCGAGGTCCTTGCCGTAGTTCTCGACGGCGAGCATCGCGCCCGCCTCCGGGTCGTTGACCGCGTCGGTCCAGCCCTTGATCTCGGCGACGAGGAACGCCTTCAGAGCGTCGCGCTTCTCGGCGATCGCCTGCTCCGACACCGAGAAGGTCTCGGCGACGAAGGGGAGGCCGTTGTCGGCGAAGGGCAGGTTGACGACCTCGTAGCCCTCGGCCGCGACCGTGATGGCCTCGTTCGTCAGGTAGGCGATGAAGCCGTCGACGGTGCCGTTGACGAGCACGGAGGGGTCGTACTCGACGGGGACGACCGTGAGGTCGGACTCGGAGAGGCCGTTCGCGGCGAGCAGCGCCTGGAACAGGGAGGTGTTCGAGGCCTGGACGCCGATCTTCTTCCCGGCGAGGTCGGCCGGAGTGGCGATGTTGCCGGCGGTCTTGATCGAGAGGACCGTGAAGGGGTTCTTCTGGTAGGTCGCGCCGATGATCTTGAGCGGGGCCTCCTGCTGGGCGATCGCGGTGCCGATCGAGACGGCGTCGCTGAGCGCGACGTCCGCGCTGCCCGAGAGGAGCTCGGCCACGCCCGTCGAGGGGCCGGGGGTGAGCGTCACTCCCGCGAGGCCGGCCTCGGTGAAGTAGCCCTTCGAGTCGGCGAAGAACTCGCCCGCGAACTCCTCGTTCTTGATCCAGGAGAGCTGGACCTTGAGGGTGCCGAGGTCGCCGCCGTCCGCAGCGGACGCGCCGGAGGAGTCGGAGGCGCAGGAGGCGAGGACGGAGGCGCCGCCGATCGCGAGGCCGGCGACACCCGCCAGGCGGAGGAGGCTGCGGCGGTCGAAGGCCGGGAGGGAGCGGAGGGGCGACAGGGTCAAGGGGACTCCTCGGGTGGGGATCGTCAGGGCTGCTGCGGTGCGGTGCGCGGGGTCGCGACGGGGTGCCCGTGCAGGCGCGCCAAGCCGCGCCGATCGGGTGCCTCGACGCTATCCGGGGGAGATTTCTCGGGTGTGTCCGCAGATTTCGCGGGTATTAAGGCTCTCACGGATCCGACAAGGTTCCGACCAGATCGACACGATCCCCTGACGGATCGGCTGAGACCCAGTTCAGGCCCGACAGGACGGCCCCGGCCCCTCCCGCGGGCGCGGCTCAGCGCAGGCAGCCGGCGACGCTCACCCGGCGCCGCCGGCGCGGCTCAGCCGAGGTCCTTGAAGGAGAGGTCGGCGGCGGAGGCGGCGTCCCGCGGAACGAGCGCGAAGCGCGTGAAGCCCGCGGCGGCCGCGCGGTCCAGCAGCGGGGTGAGGTTCTTCGCCCGGCGCTCGAGGCGCACGCGCGAGCCCCGGGCGATCAGCTCCTGCTTGAGCGCGAGCAGCATCTCGGGCGCCGCGTCGCGCTCGTGGACGAGGACGACGGCGTCGGGACGCTCGACGACGGCACCGCCGATCAGCTCGACGATCCGCTCGAAGCCGATCGAGAAGCCGCAGGCCGGCACGTCCTGACCGAGGAAGCGGCCGATCATCCCGTCGTACCGCCCGCCTCCGCCGACCGAGGAGCCCGAGGACGGGTGCGCGATCTCGAAGATCGTGCCGGTGTAGTAGCCCATGCCCCGCACGAGCGTCGGGTCGAAGCGGAGCGAGACGCCGGCGGGCAGCGAGCGCAGCGACCGGGCCAGCGTCTCGAGCGCGAGCACCGCCTCCGGGTCGATGCCCTCGGGCAGCACGTCGAGGATCGCGGACTGCTCGAGCGCCACTCCCCCGGCGGCGACCGCCTGCTCGATCCGCGCGAGGTAGCCCCCGAGGACCGCGGCCGCGTCCGGCCCGTCGGCCTCGAGCTCGGCGACGACTCCGGTGGCGCCGATCTTGTCGAGCTTGTCGATCGAGATCAGCGCCGGGCCGAAGCGCTCGGGGGCGAAGCCGCAGTGCTCGAGGATGCCGGTGAGGATGCGGCGGTCGTTGATCCGGATGGTGCACTCCTCGAGGCCCAGCGCGTCGAGCGCCGCCGCGGTCGCCGTGATGAGCTCGACCTCGGCCAGCTGCCCGGGCTCGCCGATGATGTCGATGTCGCACTGCACGAACTGGCGGTACCGCCCCTTCTGCGGGCGCTCGGCGCGCCACACCGGCGCGATCTGCACCGACCGGAAGACGGCCGGCAGCTCGGCGCGGTGCGAGGCGTAGAAGCGGGCGAGCGGCACCGTGAGGTCGAAGCGCAGGCCGAGGTCGGCGAGGGCGGACGCGTCGTCGACCGCCGCCAGGTCGTCGCGGGTGAGCCCGCGGCGCAGGACGCTGAAGGCGAGCTTCTCGTTGTCGCCGCCGAGCCCGGAGTGGAGGCGGTCGAAGTCCTCGACCACGGGCGTCTCGATCTCGTCGAACCCGTGGGAGGCGTACACGCGGCGGATGACGCCGAGCGCGTGCTCGCGCTTCGCCTTGTCGGCGGGGAGGAAGTCGCGCATGCCGCGGGGCGGGGTGATCGGGGAGGCCATGACGGCGATTCTCCCAGATCGGCCGGGGCGGGCCGGCGGACGCCTCAGTCCGCGCGCCGCTCCTGCTCCACCGCGCGGATCTCGTCCTGCAGGTCGCGCGTCGCCGTGCGGAGCGCGCGCTCGGCGTCGAGCCCCTGGGCGCGGGCGGAGGCGACGATGGCCAGCAGCAGCGGGCCGAGGTCCTCCTCCGACTCGATGGGCAGAGGGCCCTGGCCGGCGTCCACGACGCCCAGCGAGGTCGCCTTGCCGATCACCTTGTCGGCGAGCGCGAGGGCGGGCATGCCCTGCGGGATCCCGTCGAGCACGCTGGTGCGGTGCGGCTTCTCGGTGCGCTTGAGCTCGTCCCACACCGCGATGACGTCGTCGGCCGTCTCGGCCGTGGCGTCGCCGAAGACGTGCGGGTGGCGGCCGATCATCTTGGCGTTCATGTGCGCCGCGACGTCCTCGATGGTGAAGGGCTCGGCGCTCTCGGCCGCCAGGTCGGCGTGGAAGAGCACCTGGTAGAGGACGTCGCCGAGCTCCTCGATCAGGTCGGCCCGGTCCCCCGCCTCGATGGCGTCGACGAGCTCGTGCGACTCCTCGATCAGGTAGCGCACGAGCGACTCGTGGGTCTGCTCGGCGTCCCACGGGCAGCCGCCCGGGGCGCGGAGGACGTGGACGGTGCGGATGAGCTCGTCGAGCCGGGGATGCGCGGTCACCCCGCCATCCTCGCATCCGGTCCGGCCGCCTCCGCTGACATCGGGGCGGCGCGGGCGCCCGGGAGCCTCAGGCCCGCGCGAGACGCCGCCGCGCGACGAGGAGGCAGCCGCCGGCGACGAGCGGCACCGCGGCGAGGAGGCCGGATGACGCCGCGACGGACACCGCGATCGAGGCGCTGACCAGTGCACCCGCCAGGTTCCAGAGGACCACCGCGACTCCCGCGCCGTCCCCGATCGGGAGCGGCACCGGGCTGAGCAGCTGCGGCGGCAGCGGACCCCGGGTCGCGTCCATCGCCCGCGCGGCGACGGCGGCGACGGCGGTCGCGGCGGCCACCGGCACCGCCGCGCCCGGGAGCAGCAGCGAGGCGGCGAGGGCGCCGAGCACCGCGACTCCGACCGCGAGCACCAGAGGGAGCACGGCGTGCAGGAGGAGCAGCTCGAACGGACCGGGGGCGAGGAGCGCCGGCTGCCCCGCTGTCGCGGCGGCGTGGCGGAAGCCGTCGCTCCAGACGCCGGCGCCGAGGTAGGCGAGCACGCCCGCCGCGGCGGCCGGGAGTGCGAGGAGGGAGGACGGCACGACCGCGGCGAGCACGGCGGCGGCGCCGGCAACGGCCAGGGCGACGACCGCGACCGCTGAGCGGCCGGGAGTGCGCAGCGCGCCGATCGCGTCGCGCACCGGCACCGCGAGGGCGAACGGGGAGAGGCGGACCGCTCGGAGCCCCCGCCCGATCGCCGGGAGGGCGCGGTACCCGTCGAGCGACTCGGCGAGGTCGCCCGTCGCTCCGAGCCGGGTGGTCGCCGACCACTGCCGGGCCTGGGCGAGGAGGCGAGGCCCGCGCGCGGCGTCGAGCAGCCGGGGCGCCGCGGCCAGGAGGACCGCGGCCGACGCGAGCAGCACGGTCGCGGCGCGCACCTCCTCCGCTCCGCTCACGGCTGAGGCGAGGAGGCCGCCCGGCGTGGGCGCACCGGGCAGGAGGGCCCCGAGGACCGCGAGGGAGGCGAGGAGGCCCGCCGCGAGCGCGGGGAGGCGCGAGGGGAGGCACTGACCGGCGAGCCAGGCGACGGCGACGAGGCCGGCGAACGCGGCGCCGCCGGCGACGGCCGCGAGGAGCGGCGCGGAGGCGGCGAGGGCGAGGAGCGACGCGACGGCGGAGCAGCACGCCACGAGACCGGCCGACGCCCGGACCACGGGTCGGCGGAGCACCGACCAGCGGCGCAGATCGGTCGCGAGCAGCACGGCCGTGGTGTGCGGCTCGCCCACCGCGGGTCCGCGCACCCGGCCCAGGAGCACGGCGGCGGGCAGGGCGAGACCCGCGGCGAGGGCGATCAGCGGCTCCGGCACGGCTCCCGCCTCGGCAGCGAGGAGCGCGAGGGCCCGGGCGACGGGGAGGACGACGACGAGGACGGTCATCGCGGCGAGGTAGCCCGCGTAGGTGCGCGGACTCGGCGGAGCCGCGGCGCGGTGCCGGTGCAGAGCCCGCACCTCGGCGACGCGAGCCCTCTCCGCGCGCGTCACGCCCGCTCCAGCTCGACGACCCGCGCGCCCAGACCCTGGATCAGCACAGGGCTGTGGGTCGCGACGACGAGTGCCCGGGACGCGGCTGCGCGCCGCAGGACTTCCGCCACCAGCGGCACCCGCTCGACGTCGAGCCGCTGCTCCGGCTCGTCGAGCAGCAGCACCGCGGAGGGGCGGGCCAGCACGAGCGCGAGGGAGAACAGCTGCGTCTGCCCGGAGGAGAGCTCGTGCGGGAAGCGGCGGGCGAGCGGAGCGAGCGCGAGCGCGTCGAGACCAGCCGCGGCCTCGCGGCGGGCGTCGGCGACCGGCGCGCCCCAGGAGACGGCCACCATCGCGAGGTGCTCCTCGAGGGTCAGGTCCCGCTCGAAGGGCGGGGTGCCGATCAGGGCGGCGACGGCGCGGCGGTGGGCGGCGGAGCGCTCCTCCGGGGCGCGCCCGGCCACCGCCACGACTCCCTCGCTCGGAGCGGTGAGGCCGGCGATCACCCGCAGGAGCGTGGTCTTGCCGGTGCCGTTGCGGCCCGTCACCGCGACGCGCTCCCCCGTCCCCGCCTCGAGCGAGCACGGCGCGAGCAGCTCGACGCCCGAGGCGCGGACCGCGACCCCGCGGACGGCGACCAGCGGGCCGGCGAGCGGCTCCGGCTCGCGGGGGCGTCGGGCGGCGAGGAGCGGCATGCCCTCCATCCTGCCAGCGGGCCCTCCCGCAGCGGCGACGGCCGCCGGAGCGGGACGGCGCTCCACCGGGGAGCGCCGCCCGGAGGACCTCAGACGGTGACCGGCTCCGGGAACAGCGAGTCCAGGAGCGACGCCACCCACTGGATGAGCGCCCGGTCGCCGAGCGGGACGCCGTCGAGCACGGGCATCGGCACGACGACCGCGTCGGCCTGCTGCAGGTACTTCGCGGTCGGGTACATCCGGCGCAGGCGCACCTGGATCGAGTCGGGCAGATGAGCGGGAGCCACGCGGACGTTCGAGCCCATCGCGACCACGTCGCTCAGGCCCGCCTTCTGTGCGCGCATCCGCAGCCTCGACACCAGGATGAGGTTCTCGACCGCCTCGGGCAGCTCGCCGTAGCGGTCGGTCAGCTCCTCGACCACGAGGTCGATGCTCCCCTCCTTCGCCGTCGGCGACGACGCGGCCGACAGCTTCTGGTACGCCTCCAGGCGCAGCCGCTCGCTGTCGACGTACTCCTCCGGGATGCGCGCGTCGACGGGCAGCTCGAGCCGCAGCTCGGTCTGCCCCTCGGCGACCTCGCCGCGGAAGGTGTCGACGGCCTCGCCGATCATCCGCAGGTAGAGGTCGAAGCCCACGCCCTGGATGTGCCCGGACTGCTCGCCGCCGAGGAGGTTGCCCGCACCGCGGATCTCGAGGTCCTTCAGCGCGATCTGCATGCCGCCGCCGAGGTCCGAGTTGGCGGCCAGCGTCTGCAGCCGGTCGTGCGCGGTCTCGCTCAGCGGCTTCGTCTCGTCGTAGAGGAGGTAGGCGTAGGCGCGCTCGCGGCCGCGGCCGACCCGCCCGCGCAGCTGGTGCAGCTGCGAGAGACCGTACTTGTCGGCGCGGTCGACGATCAGCGTGTTGGCGTTCGGGATGTCGAGGCCGGTCTCGACGATCGTCGTCGACACCAGGACGTCGAACTTGCGCTCCCAGAAGTCGACGATGATCCGCTCGAGCTGCGACTCGCTGAGCTTGCCGTGCGCGACCGCGATCCGCGCCTCGGGCACCAGCTCGGCGAGCTGCGAGGCGACGCGGTTGATCGTCGAGACGCGGTTGTGCACGAAGAACACCTGGCCCTCGCGCAGGAGCTCCCGGCGGATCGCGGCCGACACCTGCTTCTCGGAGTAGGGGCCGACGAAGGTGAGGATCGGGTGGCGCTCCTCCGGCGGGGTCGCGAGGGTCGACATCTCGCGGATGCCGGTCACCGCCATCTCAAGCGTCCGCGGGATGGGCGTGGCGCTCATCGAGAGGATGTCGACGTTCTTCTTCAGCGCCTTGAGCTTGTCCTTGTGCTCGACGCCGAAACGCTGCTCCTCGTCGATCACGAGCAGGCCGAGGTCCTTGAAGACGATGTTGTCGCTGAGGAGCCGGTGGGTCGCGATGACCATGTCGACGGTGCCGTCGGCCAGGCCCTCGATCGTCTCCTTCGACTCCTTCGCGCTCTGGAACCGGCTGAGCGCCCGCAGGTGGACGGGGAAGCCGGCGAAGCGCTCCTGGAACGTCTCGAGGTGCTGGCGGACGAGCAGCGTGGTCGGCACGAGCATCGCGACCTGCTTGCCGTCCTGGATCGCCTTGAAAGCGGCGCGCACGGCGACCTCGGTCTTGCCGAAGCCGACGTCGCCCGAGAGCAGACGGTCCATCGGGATCGGCCGCTCCATGTCGGCCTTGACCTCGTCGATGACGGTGAGCTGGTCGGGGGTCTCGGCGAACGGGAACGCCTCCTCCAGCTCGCGCTGCCAGGGGGTGTCCGGCGGGAACGCGTGCCCGCGGGAGGCCATCCGGGCGGAGTAGAGCTTCACGAGCTCGACCGCGATGTCGCGGACCGCGCGGCGGGCCTTGCTCTTGGCCTGCGCCCAGTCGCTCCCGCCCATCTTGCTCAGCGCCGGAGCCTCGCCGCCGACGTAGCGGGAGAGCAGGTCGAGCTGGTCCGTGGGGACGAGCAGCTTGTCGCCGGGGAAGCCGCGCTTGCTGGGGGCGTACTCGAGCACCAGGTACTCGCGGCGGGTCTTGATCGCGTTGCGGCCCCCGCTGGAGACCTCGCGCTGCGAGAGCTCCACGAACCGGCCGATGCCGTGCGTGGCGTGCACCACGAAGTCGCCGGGCGTGAGCTGCAGCGGGTCGACGACGTTCTTGCGACGCGACGCGAGCTTCTTCACCGCGCGGGAGTCGTAGCCGACGGTGCGGCCGTAGAACTCCGTGTCGGTGAGCAGGGCGAGCTTCGCCTCCTCCACCTCGAAGCCGTGGTCGACGGAGGCCTGCACCACGTAGGCCAGGCCCGTCTCGAGCCCGGCGGGGAGGTCGGCGACGATGCGGGCGGCGACCTCGTGCTCGGCGAGGACCTGGTCGGTGCGCTCGACCGTGCCGGTGCCGGGCGCGGTGAGGACCACGGTCCAGCCGTCGGCCAGGCGTGCGCGGACATGGGCGAGGGCGCCCTCGACGCTCGCTCCGAATCCGGGGACCGGCTCGCCCTCGACGCGGACGGCGAGGATCTCGTCGATCCCGAGCTCCTCCGGCAGCACCTCGGCCTCGCCCGCGGCGGGGCCCTGGCGGAACGTGCTCATCGTCCACCACGGGTGGTCGGGAGCGTCGGCGCCCGGGGCGCTGAGCTTCACGGAGTCGCGGAGCGCGCCGAGCGAGATGAACTCGCCCGAGGCGAGGTCGATGGGAGCCTCGGCGCCGGCGGTCGCCGCGCTCCAGGCCGCCTGCAAGAACTCGCGGTTCGTCTCGGCGAGGCTGATCGCCCGCGTCGCCACGCGCTCGGGGGCGAGGACCGCGACGGCCGCCCCCTCGGGGAGGTAGTGCGAGATCGGGACCAGCCGCTCGAGCAGCGCGGGGGCGAGCGACTCCATCCCCTCGACCGGGATGCCCTCGGCGATCTTCGCGAGCATCGCCGACAGGCTCGGGAACTCGTGCAGCATCTCGCGGGCCCGCTGCCGCACCGCCGGCACCAGCAGCAGCTCGCGGCTCGGCGGAAGGACCACCGAGTCGGCCTCGCCCGGGAGCGAGCGCTGATCGGCCACGGAGAAGCCGCGGATGGAGTCGACCTCGTCGCCGAAGAAGTCCACTCGGCTCGGATGCTCGGCCACCGCGGGGAAGACGTCGAGGATGCCGCCGCGCACGGCGAACTCGCCGCGGCGCGTGACCATGTCGACCCGGGCGTAGGCCAGGTCGACCAGCTCGGCCGAGATGCGGCCGAGGTCGTAGCCGCGGGCGCCCTTCACGAGTCGGATCGGCTCGATGTCGGCGAGGTTGTCGGCGACCGGCTGCAGCGCCGCGCGCACGGAGGCGACCACCACGAGGGGCCGCTCGCCCGACCACTGCTTCATCCGCCGCAGCGCGTCCAGGCGCCGCCCCACGATCTCGGCGCTCGGGCTGAGGCGCTCGTGCGGCAGCGTCTCCCACGCGGGGAACTCGACGACGTCCGCATCCGGCAGCATGCAGCCGAGAGAGGCGCGCACGTTCTCGGAGTCGCGGCCCGTGGCCGTGACCACCAGCGCCGCCTGCGGGCGTCCCGCCTCCGCGCGCCTCTCGATCAGGCCCGCGAGCAGGGGGACCCGGAGGCCGTCGGCCACCGAGAAGTCGGCGTCCCGCACCGCGTACGCGAGAGCATCGTCGAACGTGGAGGCGCGCGACAGCGCCGAGATGATCTCGTTGAGGGGCACGGGTCCAGTTTACGGCCGCCCCGCGGGCCGACCGCCGAGGGAACCCCGAACCGTCGAGAAAGCCCGGGGCTGCGATCTCCCTCGCCGTCCGGGGTCCCCTCGGCGAAGGGCGGGTCAGGCGCTGGTGTGGAACTTCAGCTGGGCGGCGGAGAGGCCGGAGTCGGCGATGAGCTCGACGGCGTCGGCGGCGTCCGAGACCAGGATCGGGAGCGCCTCGCGCTCCGGGCCGGCGAAGTCCTTCAGCACGAAGTCGGCGGCCTGCTGGCGGCCCGGCGGGCGGCCGATGCCGACCCGCACGCGCAGGAACTCGGCTCCTCCGGTCGCCGCGAGGATGTCGCGGATGCCGTTGTGCCCTCCGTGACCGCCGCCCTGCTTGAGGCGCAGGGTGTCGAAGGGGATGTCGAGCTCGTCGTGCACGACGATCAGGTGCGCCGGGTCGACCGAGTAGAAGTCGAGCAGCTGCGCCGTCGGCCCGCCGGAGAGGTTCATGAAGCTGTTGGGCTTGCCCAGCACGAGCTTCGGTCCGCCCGGGCGGAGGAAGCCCTCGGCGACCACGGCGTTGGCGCGGTTGTGCCGGCGGAACGAGCCGCCGATCCGCGTCGCGAGCTCGTCGAGCACCATCTGGCCGACGTTGTGCCGGTTGCGCGCGTACTGCGCGCCCGGGTTGCCCAGTCCGACGACCAGCCAGGTGTCACCCATGTCGTTCCTCTTCCTCGGGGGCGGCGGAGGGACTCCCCCGCCGGACGAGGAACGGGCCCGCCGCGGCTGCGAGCGGGCCCGTTCCCGGGGTGGTGCGGACTACTCCGCGGTCTCGGCGACGACGTCGCCCGAGGCCGGGGTCTCGTCGTCCTCGCCCAGGTCCTGCTCGACCTCGGCGGTGACGTTGACGATGAGCACCTCGGCGTCGGTGACCAGCGTGGCGCCCTCGGGGAGCGTGACGTCGGCAGCGGTGATCTGCGTGCCGGCCTCGAGGCCCTCGACGGAGACGACGATGTTCTGCGGGATGCGCGTGGCGTCGACCTCGAGCGAGAGGGTGTTCGACTCGATCGAGACGAGGGTGCCGGGAGCGGCGTCGCCCTCGACGTGCACGGGGATGTCCACCTCGACCTTCTCGCCCTTGTTGATGACGACGAGGTCGATGTGCTCGATGATCTGGCGCACCGGGTCGCGCTGGATGTCCTTCACCAGGGTGGTCTGCGCGGCGCCCTCGATGTCGAGCTCGAGGATCGCGTTCGCCTTGCGGGTGAGCAGGAGCACCTGGTGGCCCGGGAGGGTGAGGTGCTGGGGCTCGGTGCCGTGGCCGTAGAGGACCGCGGGGATCTTGTCCTGCGCGCGGATCTTGCGGGCGGCGCCCTTGCCGAACGAGGTGCGGACCTCGACGACGACCTTGTTGGTCAGTTCAGCCATGATGTTCTCCTTGGGCGGCGCGCACGCCACCGGATCGGGTCGTGGCCTGCGGCCACGGACGGTTTGTCGACTCGAACGCATGTCAGCGTGAGGAGAAGTCCGTGGCGCCCCGTGGGGGCCTCGCCTGCTTCCACCGCGTCGATCACGGATGCACGTGCATCCCTCGCCGAAGTTCAGCTGCCGATCCTACCCGGCATCGCGGCCGCCCGCCAGCAGGCGGTCGCGCCGCCGGACTCGGAGCCGGACGTCCAGGCGGACCGCCTACCGTGCGGGTATGACGAGCGACGACTTCGGCTCCTACGTCGAGAAGAACGGCTTCCACCGCGACACGAACTACATCCCGACGCGGATCACCGCCGACGGCCGCGACGGGTACCCGGTGGAGGCCGGGCGCTACCGCCTCGTCGTCTCCCGCGCCTGCCCGTGGGCGAACCGCGCCGTGATCGTGCGGCGCCTGCTCGGTCTCGAGGACGCCCTCTCGATGGGCATCTGCGGGCCCACGCACGACAAGCGCAGCTGGACCTTCGACCTCGACCCGGGCGGGGTCGACCCGGTGCTGGGCATCCCCCGCCTCCAGGACGCGTTCTTCGCCCGCTTCCCCGACTACCCGCGCGGGATCACCGTCCCGGCCCTCGTGGACATCCCGAGCGGCCAGGTCGTCACCAACGACTACCCGGTGATGACGCTCGACTTCTCCACCGAGTGGACCGCGTTCCACCGCGACGGCGCCCCCGACCTCTACCCCGAGGAGCACCGCGAGGAGATCGACGAGATCGCCGAGCTGGTTTTCCACGACGTGAACAACGGCGTCTACAAGTGCGGCTTCGCCGGCTCGCAGCGCTCCTACGAGCGGGCCTACGACCGCCTCTGGGCGCGGCTGGACTGGCTGGAGGAGCGGCTGAGCACCCGCCGCTACCTGGTCGGCGACACCATCACCGAGGCGGACGTGCGGCTCTTCACGACGCTCGCCCGCTTCGACGCCGTCTACTACAGCCACTTCAAGGCCAACCGGAACCTGCTGTCGGCGATGCCCGCGCTCTGGGGCTACGCCCGCGACCTCTTCGCCACTCCGGGGTTCGGCGACACGATCGACTTCACCCACATCAAGTCGCACTACTACGAGGTGCAGCGGGACATCAATCCGACCGGCGTCGTCCCCAAGGGCCCGGACCTCTCCGGCTGGCTCGTCCCCTCGCGCCGCGAGGAGCTCGGCGGCCGCCCGTTCGGCGACGGCACTCCCCCGCCGCCGCCGATCCCGTCGGAGCGCGTCCCCCTCGGCCACGGCGCCTGACCGGCTCCGGTCGCGGTCGTCGCGGCGCGCGCAAGACCGTGCGCGCGCCGCACGACCGATGTGCAGCCGGGAGACGGCTCGGACCCGGGCTCCCCGGAGCGACCCGGGGCTAGCCTGGGCTCGCCCCTGAACGCGAACGTCGAGGAGAACCGTGTCTGACAAGCCCACCGCCACAGCCAACATCGGAGTCGTCGGTCTGGCGGTGATGGGCTCGAACCTCGCCCGCAACCTCGCCAGCCGCGAGGGCAACACGGTCGCGGTGTTCAACCGCTCCTACGGCCGCACCGAGACCCTCATCACGGAGCACCCGGAGGCGGGCTTCGTCGCGTCCGAGACCATCGAGGACTTCGCCGCCTCGCTCGCCACCCCGCGCACCGCGATCATCATGGTCCAGGCCGGCCGCGGCACCGACGCCGTGATCGAGCAGCTGACGAAGGTCTTCGAGCCCGGCGACATCATCGTCGACGGCGGCAACGCGCTCTTCATCGACACCATCCGCCGCGAGAAGGCCGTCCGCGAGACCGGCATCCACTTCGTCGGCACCGGCATCTCCGGCGGCGAGGAGGGCGCGCTCAAGGGCCCGTCGATCATGCCCGGCGGCTCGGTCGAGTCCTACAGGACGCTCGGCCCGATCCTCTCGTCGATCGCCGCGGTCGCCGAGGGCGAGCCCTGCGTCACCCACATCGGCACCGACGGCGCCGGCCACTTCGTCAAGATGATCCACAACGGCATCGAGTACGCCGACATGCAGCTCATCGCCGAGGCGTACGACCTGCTCCGCACCGTCGGCGGACACGAGCCCGCCGCCATCGCCGAGGTCTTCGACGCCTGGAACAAGGGCGACCTCGAGTCGTACCTCATCGAGATCACCGCCGAGGTGCTCCGCCAGGTCGACGCCGACACCGGCAAGCCCTTCATCGACGTCGTCCTCGACCAGGCCGGCTCGAAGGGCACCGGCGTCTGGACCGTGCAGAACGCGCTCGACCTCGGCGTCCCCGTCGGCGGCATCGCCGAGGCCGTCTTCGCCCGTGCCGTGTCCTCCCACCCCGAGCAGCGCGAGGCCGTGCAGGCCCGCGTCACCTCGCGCCCGACCCCGGTCGAGAAGTACGAGGGCTTCGAGGACGACGTGCGCGCCGCGCTCTACGCCTCCAAGGTCGTCGCCTACTCGCAGGGCTTCGACGCGATCATCGCCGGGGCCGAGAAGTACGGCTGGGAGATCGACAAGGGAGCGGTCGCCAAGATCTGGCGCGCGGGCTGCATCATCCGCGCCCAGTTCCTCAACCGCATCGTCGACGCCTACGACGAGAACGCCGGCATCACGACCCTCCTCGAGGACCCGTACTTCGCCGAGGCCGTCGCCAACGGCGAGGCCGCCTGGCGCCGCATCGTCTCGACCGCCGCGCTCTCGGGCGTGCCGATCCCCGGCTTCGGCGCCGCGCTGTCGTACTACGACTCGCTCGCCTCCAAGCGCCTCCCGGCCGCTCTCGTGCAGGGCCAGCGCGATTTCTTCGGAGCGCACACCTACAAGCGCGTCGACAAGGAGGGCACCTTCCACACACTGTGGTCGGGCGATCGCACCGAGGTCGAGCAGGACCCCTCCACGCACTGACCCGCGTCGCACGGGAAGGCGCCCCCGCCTGCAGGATCCTCGGATCCTCGGGCGGGGGCGCCTTGCTCGTCGCGGAGGGAGCTCCCCCGTCGTCAGCGGAGCCGGGCGGTGGCGTCCGGCTCCCCGAGCGGGCGCTCGACGCCCGGGCCGGCTGACCCCTCAGCTCCGGAACGCCCGCGCGATCAGGAGCGCCGCCAGGAGCACCGCTGCGGCGGCCGCCGTGGCAGCCGGGAGGGCGAGCAGGAGCAGCAGCGAGACCGCGGCCGACGCGAGGGCCGGGCCGCTCGCCCCGGCCGCTCCGTGGTCGAGGCGCCGCACGATGGTCGCCACCAGCAGGGCGGCCACGGCGAAGGCGAGCAGCGCGTCGGCGTCGAGGATCACGACCGCGAGCACGGCGACCAGGCAGAGGACCAGCTGGGCCGCCGCGGGCACGCCGGTCCTGCGGTTCCTGGCGGCGAGCACCGCCGGCATCTCCCC
Organism: Rathayibacter sp. AY1B7; assembly: GCF_002932735.1. Lineage (NCBI taxonomy): Bacteria > Bacillati > Actinomycetota > Actinomycetes > Micrococcales > Microbacteriaceae > Rathayibacter > Rathayibacter sp. AY1B7. The sequence goes on along the minus strand of NZ_PSWK01000027.1, from coordinate 3,450 downwards.
TGCGTCGGCGAGACGCACGAGGGCGCGCGCATCCCTCCTCCCGAGGTCGAGGAGCGCGAGCAGGACCGCGATCACAGCGGCGGCCCCGACGAGCCCGGACGCGGGCGTGCCCCGGGTGACAGCGCTCAGGGGGGTCTCCGAGGACGCGAGGACCTCGGGACCGGCCGCCAGGAGCAGACCGGTGGCGAGCGCGGCGGCGGCCGCCGTGGCGATCCCGATGCGCAGCAGGGCTGGGCGGAGAGCCGTCACCGCGCCGGAGCGGGAGGTCGGCAGGAGGATCAGGAGCAGGGCCGCGGCGGTGCCGGCTCCCAGCGGCCCTCCGTCGCGCAGCGGGTCGAGCGGCGCGGGGTCCGGAGGGGACGCCAGCACGAGCACGGCGGCGGCGGCCAGCAGGACGACGACCGCGCCGACGAGGAGCAGGACCGGGCGAGCGGGGAGGCGCCCGCCGCGCAGGCCGAAGAGCGCGACGGCCACGAGCAGCAGGACGGCCAGGGGCCGGGCCGCTCCCCCGAGGACCGACTGGGCCGCGGTCAGGGCCAGCGCGGCCGAGGCGAAGGCGCGCCCGACGATCCCGAGCCACTCGGAGGAGGGGCCGTCGTGGACGGTGCGCCCGGCATCGGCGACGGCGCTCAGGGCCGCGGCGGCCGCAGCGACGGCGAGCCCGAGGAGCAGCCACCAGCCCGCCGCGGCGGCGGCCGGCGACCAGACCAGGAAGACCGCCGCCAGGGCGAGGGTCGCATCCGAACGCTGGGGCACGGCCTCACCCTAGGCGGTGGAGCCGGGGCGGGACCCGGGTGCGCTCTGCAGGGCGCACCCGGGGCGCGGGGTCCTACGCGTCGCCGTCGAACATCGACGTCACGGAGCCGTCGTCGAAGACCTCGTGGATGGCGCGGGCCAGCAGCGGAGCGATGGGCAGGATCGTCAGGCGGTCCCAGGTCTTCTCCGGCGGCAGCGGCAGGGTGTCGGTGACGACGACCGAGTCGATGAATTCCGAGCTCAGGAGCTCGACCGCCGGGTCCGAGAAGACGGCGTGGGTGGCCGCGACGACCACGCCGATCGCGCCCGCCTTCTTCAGCGCCTCGGCCGCCTTCGCGATGGTGCGCCCGGTGTCGATGAGGTCGTCGACGAGGAGGCAGACGCGGCCCTTCACCTCGCCGACGATCTCGTGGACGGAGACCTGGTTGGCGACCTTCGGGTCGCGGCGCTTGTGGATGATCGCCAGCGGGACGCCGAGCTTGTCGCTCCAGATGTCGGCGACGCGGACGCGGCCCATGTCGGGCGAGACGATGGTGAGGGTCGAGGGGTCGAGCTTCTCGCGGAAGTGCTCGAGCAGCACCGGCATCGCGAAGAGGTGGTCGACGGGGCCGTCGAAGAAGCCCTGGATCTGCGCCGCGTGGAGGTCGACCGACATGATCCGGTCGGCTCCCGCCGCCTTGAAGAGGTCGGCGACGAGGCGGGCCGAGATCGGCTCGCGGCCGCGGCCCTTCTTGTCCTGGCGCGCGTAGGGGTAGAAGGGGGCGACCACGGTGATCCGCTTGGCGGAGGCGCGCTTGAGCGCGTCGACCATGATCAGCTGCTCCATCAGCCACTCGTTGATCGGGGACGTGTGCGACTGGAGGACGAACACGTCGCCTCCGCGGACCGACTCGCCGTAGCGGACGTAGAGCTCGCCGTTGGCGAAGGTGCGCCCCTCGGTCGTGACGAGCTCGGTCCCGAGCTCGGCGGCGACCGCCTCCGCCAGTGCCGGATGCGCCCTCCCCGAGACGAGGACCAGGCTCTTCTTGTTGCTGGCGGTGATGCCGGTCACTGTGCTCCGCTTCCTCCGGTGGGCGCCTGGTCGGATCCGGTGGGATCCGACGCCAGGGCCGCCTCGGCGGCGTCGGCCGCCGCGGTGCCCGGACGGTGGGTCTGCACCCACCCGGCCATGTTGCGCTGCGGAGCGACGGTGATCCCGAGGGCTCCGGCGGGGATGTCCTTGCGGATGACCGTGCCGGCGCCCGTGTACGCTCCGTCACCGATTCTAACGGGGGCGACGAAGACGTTGTGCGACCCCGCACGCACGTGCGAGCCCACCACGGAGGACGCCTTGCTCACCCCGTCGTAGTTGGCGAAGATCGAGCCGGCGCCGATGTTCGACTCCTCGCCGATGACCGCGTCGCCGACGTAGGAGAGGTGCGGGACCTTCGATCCCTCGCCGATCACGGCGTTCTTGGTCTCGACGTAGGTGCCGATCTTGCCGCGGGCGCCGAGCACGGTGCCGGGGCGGAGGAACGAGAACGGGCCGACCTGGGCCTTCGCGCCGATGACGGCGAGCGTCGCGTCGGAGCGCTTCACGACCGCGTCCTCGCCGACCTCGCAGGAGTCGAGCGTGGTGTCCGGGCCGATGACCGCGCCGGTGGCGATGACGGTCGGGCCCTTGATCTGCGTGCCCGGGAGGATCTCGACGTCCGGGGCGAGGACCGCGTCCACGTCGATCCAGGTGGTCGCCGGGTCCTGGATCGTGACGCCCTCGAGCTGCCAGCGGCGCACGATGCGCGCGTTGAGCTCGAGCGCCGCGTCGGCGAGCTGGGCGCGGTCGTTGATCCCGGCCACGAGCCAGCGGTCCTGCACGGGGACGGCCTCGATCGCGCGGCCGGCGGCCTTGAGCGCGGCGGCGGCGTCGGTGAGGTACTTCTCCCGCTGGGCGTTCTCGGTGCCGATCGCGCCGATGACCGAGCGGAGCGCGGCGGCGTCGAAGGCGTAGACGCCGGCGTTGATCTCGGTGAGGTCGAGCTCGTCGGGGCTGGCGTCCTTCTGCTCCACGATGGAGGCGAAGGCTCCGTCGGCGCCGCGGACGATCCGGCCGAAGCCGGTCGGGTCCTCGAGCACGCAGGAGAGCATGGTGAGCGCGTTCGCCGCGGCGAGGTGCTCGTCGAGCAGGCGGCGGAGGGTCGGCGCGTCCAGCAGCGGGACGTCGGCGCTCAGCACGACGACCGTGCCGGCGAAGGACTCCGGGAGCGCCGCGAGGCCCTGCTCGACCGCGCGGCCGGTGCCGGGCGTCTCGTCCTGGTCCACCACCAGCGCGGAGGGCGTGTGCTCGAGGACGGCCTCGGCGACCCGGTCGCGCTCGTGGCGCACCACGGTGACGACGTGCGCCGCGTCGAGCGAGGCGGCCGTGTCGAGCACGTGCCCGAGCAGCGGCCTCCCGGCGAGGCGGTGCAGGACCTTCGGGGTGCGGGACTTCATGCGGGTGCCCTGGCCTGCCGCCAGGATCACGACGGCGAGCGTGCTGTCTGCCATGTTCTTCGCGTTCTCCTCCGTGAGCGCACCGTCCTGGTGCCGCTCCGCCACCAGGATTCGAACCTGGACCGGACAGCTCCAAAGGCTGCCGTGCTGCCGTTACACCATGGCGGACCGCGCGATCGCGCGGTCCGCCATGGTGTAACGGCAGCACGGCAGCCTTTGGAGCTG
>NZ_PSWK01000026.1:0-53023 GCF_002932735.1 Rathayibacter sp. AY1B7 | reverse complement strand
CGCTGGCCTGGGAGGCGTGGCGGATGACGTCGTCGCGGGTGACCTCGCCGGCGAGGTCACCCGCGACGACGTCATCCGCCACGCCTCCCAGGCCAGCGTCTTCCGCAACATCCAGACCCCCGCCTGGGGCGACGACCGCGAGGAGCGGATCCCCGTGCGCGGCGTCCGCAAGGCGATCGCCGCCGCGATGTCGACGAGCGCATTCACCGCGCCCCACGTCAGCGTCTTCGTCGACGTCGACGCGACCCGCACCATGGAGTTCGTCAAGCGCCTCAAGAACTCGCCCGACTTCGCCGGCGTCAAGGTCTCGCCGCTGCTCATCATGGCCAAGGCCATCATCTGGGCCGTCCGCCGCAACCCCACCGTCAACTCCGCCTGGACCGACACCGAGATCGTCGTCCGCCACTACGTCAACCTCGGCATCGCCGCGGCCACCCCGCGCGGACTGCTCGTCCCCAACGTCAAGGACGCCCAGTCGATGAGCCTCCTCGAACTGGCCCAGGCCCTCGAGAAGCTCACCCTCGACGCCCGCGACGGCAAGACCACCGCCGCCGACATGCAGAACGGCACCATCACCATCACCAACATCGGCGTCTTCGGGATGGACACGGGCACACCGATCCTCAACCCCGGCGAAGTCGCGATCATCGCCCTCGGCACGATCAAGCAGAAGCCCTGGGTCGTCGACGGCGAGGTCCGCCCCCGCTTCGTCACCACGGTCGGCGGCTCCTTCGACCACCGCGTCGTCGACGGCGACGTGGTCAGCCGCTTCGTCGCCGACGTCGCCAGCGTGCTGGAGGAACCGGCGCTGCTCTTGGATTGAGCGGATTCCTCCTTCGTCGTCATCCGCTCCGCGGTCGGCTTTCCGAGGTGGGGCGTTTCGTGGAGCGGGGAGCGTACCGCTACGGCGATTCGCTGGAACGCGATTCGGCGGTGAGCTCGGCCCTGCGGGCGAGCGTGCGCTGACGTGGCTCGGCCCTGAGGGCGAGCGTGCACGGATGCGGCTCGGCCCTTCGCTGTCGAGGGAGGGCGGGTGGTCTCCGCTGAGGGTGCGGGGCACGGGCCGCGGCTGCGCCGGCGGGAGCGGGGAGAGCGGGGGGAACGGCAGCGGTCAGCGGGGGGCGACCGCGAAGGAGTGCAGGGCGAGGGCGTCGCTCAGGCGGGCGGCGACGCGGGCGCCGCGGACGCTGGTGCCCTGGGGGTCCAGCGGCGGGCTGACGACGGCGGCGCCGAGGCGGCCGGGAGCGGAGAGGACGAGGGCGCCCGAGACGCTCGACTTGGCGGGGACGCCGACCGCGCGCATCCAGCGGCCCGAGCCGTCGTAGACGCCGCACGTCGCCATGACCGCGACCACGTCGCGCGCGACCGAGGCCGGCACGACCCGCTCGCCGGTCCCCGGGTGCACGCCGCCGAACGCGAGCGTCGCGCCCATCGCGGCCAGGTCGCGGACGTCGACCAGCACGGCGCACGCCCGGGCGTACGCGGAGACGGCGTCGTCGGCGCTGCGGTGCAGGGTGCCCTCCGCGCGCATCAGGTGCGCGAGGGCGTGGTTCCGGTCGCCGAGCAGGTGCTCGTCGGCGGCGACGCTCTCGTCGACGGAGAGCGGGCGGCCGGCGAAGGCGGAGAGGCCGCGGAGGATCCGCTCGCTCCGGCCGTCGGCGTCGCCGCCGTCGACCAGGGCGGCGGTCAGCAGCGCTCCCGCGTTGACCATCGGGTTCGGCGGGCGCCCGGTGCCGCTCTCGAGCTTGAGGGCGTCGAAGGCCTCGCCGGTGGGCTCGATGCCGACGCGGTCGAGCGCGTCACCGCCGGTGTCGAGGAGCGCGAGCGCGAACAGGAACGGCTTCACGGCCGACTGGATGCTGAACCCCGACTCCGCGTCGGCGCTCGCGCGGACGGACCCGTCGGGCAGGACGAGCGCGATCGCGCAGAGTCCCGGGTCGGCGTCCGCGAGCGCGGGGATGCTGTCGTCGACCTCGCCCCCGTCGTCCGGCAGCACCTCCCGGCGCAGCGCCTCGAGGTCGAAGGCCAGGGGATCGGGGAGGGGGCTCATCCGTCCACTCTGTCAGGGCGGGGAGCCCGTCGCGTCCCGGGCCTCAGACGAGCCCGAACTCCGCGTCCAGCGCGTCCAGCTCCGCGGCGAACGACGCGCGCAGACTCTCCTTCTCGTCGGCGGGCAGCCAGGAGGCCTCCGCTCCGGTGAGCGCCATCGCGCGCAGCTGAGCGGCGGTCGCGCCGATCGGGCCGGCGGCGAGGCGGTACTCGTCGGCGAGCGTGGTCGGGAACATCCCGGGATCGTCGGAGCACGGCACGACCCGCAGTCCCGCGTCGAGCATCGCCCGGATGGACGCGCGCCGCCAGGGCCGCCAGGAGCGGCGCGAGGTCGTCGAGGCGACGGTGAACACGACGCCCTGCTCGCGGACGCGCTCGACGACGGCGGGGTCCTCGAGGACGAAGTAGCCGTGGTCGATCCGGTCGCAGCCCAGCAGATCGAGGCAGGTCGTCGTGTTGGCCGCGGTCGGGGCGTGCTCGGAGGAGTGGGCGGTCCGGCCCAGGCCGGCCTCCCCGGCGAGGCGGTAGGCGTCGGCGAAGCGCTCGGGCGGACCCGCCGTCTCGAGGTTGTCGAGCCCGATCCCCGCCACGTACTGGTGGGGGTGGCGGACGACCTCGCGGACCAGCTCGAGCGCCTCCTCCCCGCTGTGGCCCGCGGCCTGAGCCGGGACGGTTGCCGACGGGGCCCGCGGGACCGCGCGGCTCCGGGAAGCCGGACGCGGTCCCGCGGGTCGGACGTCGCTACGCCGTGAGCGCGACCGCCGTCCACGAGACGGGCGGGAGGGTCAGCGTCAGCACGCCGTCCTCGAGCGTCGCCGTGGCCTCGCGCAGGCGCACGCGGTTCTGGTCGTCACGCGTGTTCTTCGCGTAGGGGTCCTCGTCGAACAGGGCCAGCGCCTCCGCGATGCTCGAGACTCCGAGGCCGCTGACGTCGACGGTGACCTCGATCGGCTCCGTCTGCGACCGGTTCACCAGGAAGACGGCCGCGCGGCCCTCGTCGACGGTGGCGACGGAGTCGATGAGCGGAGCGTCGCCGTGACGGGCGGTCGAGTAGGTCCCCGCGTCGATCCGGGGGCGCAGCACCGAGCCGGAGGCCAGGCGCGCGGTGGTCGAGAACGGGAAGAACGTGGTCTGGCGCCACGCGGCTCCGCCCGGCTCGGTCATGATCGGCGCGATCACGTTGACGAGCTGCGCGAGGGAGGCGGAGGTGACCCGGTCGGAGTTCTTCAGCAGCGTGATCATCAGGTTGCCGAGGACGACGGCGTCGGCGACGGAGTAGACGTCCTCGAGCAGGTGCGGGGCGTAGGCCCACTCGCGGGTGCTCTGGTCGCCCTCGGCGTCGGCCTTCTCCTTGGCCTGCCACTCCTCGAGGTACCAGACGTTCCACTCGTCGAAGGAGAGCTTGATGTCCTTCGTCTTCTTGAGCTTGAACTTCACGTGGTCCACGGTCGCCGCGACGGTCGCGATGAAGTACTCCATGTCGAGGGAGGAGGCGAGGAAGGAGCCGAGGTCTCCGTCGTACTCCTGGTAGTAGGCGTGGCACGAGACGTACTCGACGTCGTCGTACGCGTGCTCGAGGACCACGCGCTCCCACTCGCCGAAGGTCGGCATCGACGAGCTCGACGAGCCGCAGACGACCAGCTCGAGCGAGGGGTCGGCGATCTTGAGGGCCTTGGCGGTGCGGGAGGCGAGCTTGCCGTAGTCGTCGGCGCTCATGTGGCCGACCTGCCAGGGGCCGTCCATCTCGTTCCCGAGGCACCACATGCGGATGTCGTAGGGCTCGGTCCCGCCGTTGGCGATGCGCTGGTCGGCGAGAGCGGTGCCGGCCGGTCCGTTGGCGTACTCGAGGACGTCCAGCGCCTCGAGGACGCCGCGGGTGCCGAGGTTGACGGCGTACATGATCTCGCTGCCGGTCAGCTCCGCCCACTTCGCGAAGTCGTCCAGCCCGACCTCGTTGGTCTCGAGCGAGTGCCAGGCCAGGTCGCGGCGGCGGGGGCGCTCGGAGCGCGGGCCGACGCCGTCCTCCCAGCGGTAGCCCGAGACGAAGTTGCCGCCGGGGTAGCGGATCGTCGTGGTGCCCAGCTCCTTGACCAGCTCGACCACGTCGAGGCGGAAGCCGTCCTCGTTCGAGGCGGGGTGGCCGGGCTCGTAGATGCCGTCGTACACGCAGCGGCCGAGGTGCTCGACGAACGAGCCGAAGAGGCGCGGAGTGACGGGGGCGACGACCGCGGCGGGGTCGAGGCTGATGCGCGCGGTGGCGGCGGAGGCGTCGGTCATGAGGGCCTTTCGGGCTTCGGGCTCCCGCAGCGGGCTCGGCGGCGAGCGGTCTTTCTAACGTTGTACACGATGGTCCGCCCCGCCTCCGCTGCTGTCAAGAGCGGCACGGGCCCCACCCGCCTCGCTGCGCCGCTGCCGAGGTCGGCAGACCTCCTCGCGCGTCGGCCCTCCCCGCCGCCGCTCAGCGCACCTGTGCTCGACTGGGCGGGTGCCCTCCTCCGATGCCGTCACCGACGCCTGCTCCGAGCTCGCCGACCGCGCCGACGCCCTCGCGGCGTCGCATCCCCGCCCGCGCGCGTTCGTCGCGGCCGTCGCGAAGGACGTCGCCGGCATCCGCAGCGCCCCGCTCGGCGCCCTCGACCTGGCGCACGGCGGCCGCAACCGGGTCCGGGGGAAGGGCTTCCGCCGCCCCTACGACGACGGCACCCGCGGCCAGGCCCGCCACTTCGCCGGCGTCGCGGGCGCCACGCTGTACCTCGGCGGCCCGCTCGCGCACCTGTTCCTCCGCACCGTCGGCGGCGACGTCCGCGGCTCGGCCGACGACCGGCTGACGACGCGGGCCGTGGAGTGGAGCCGGCTACTCCGCCGCGGCGAGCTGGCCGTCGCGGACGCGGGAGCGTGGATCCGCCGCGAGATCTGCGGCAGCGGGACCTGCGCCTAGGCCCCGGCCGACGCCCGGCCGACCGGCGGGTCCTCCGCGATCGGCCGGCCCGCGGTCGACTCCCGGGCGACCACGGTGAACGCCGCCTCGTGGAGCGTCCCGGGGCCGGTGCGGGTGCCCTCGATCCGGGCCTGCAGCACCTCGACCGCGGTGCGCGCGATCTCGTCGCGCCCCGAGTCCACGCTGGAGAGGCTGGGGGAGGAGTAGCCCGCCTCGTCGATGTCGTCGAAGCCGATCACCGCCACCTCCTCGGGGACGCGGACCCCCGCCTCCTGGAGCGCGCGGACCGCGCCGAGCGCGAGGGTGTCGTTGAGCGCGAACACGGCGTCGAAGTCGAGCCCGGAGGCGAGCACGCGGCGCATCGCCTCGGCGCCGCCGGAGCGCCGCCACGGGCCCGAGACGCCGATCATCCGCTCGTCGTAGGCGATGCCGGCCTCGGCGAGCGCGGCGCGGTAGCCCTCGAGGCGGAGCGACGCCGAGCTGACGGCGGCGTCGGGGTGGGTCCCGAGCGCCACGATCCGGCGCCTTCCGGAGGCGAGCAGGTGCGCGGTGGCCGCGTGCGCCGCAGCGGTGTTCTGCATGGTGACGTGGTCGACCAGCCCGGTGAAGATCCGCTCGCCGAGCAGCACCAGGGGGAAGCCGACCGCGAGTGCGTCCTCGTCGGCGAGGCCCAGCGGGCTGAAGAGCAGGCCGTCGGTGAGCTGCCGGCGCTCGCTCGCCAGGACGCTCCGCTCGCGCTCGGGGTCGCCGCCGGTCTGCTCGATCAGCACCGTCAGGCCGCGCTCGTCGGCGGCGCGCATCACGCTGTCGGCGAGCTCGGCGAAGTAGGGGAGGCTCAGCTCCGGCAGGGCGAGGCCGATCACGCCGGTGCGGCCGCGGCGCAGGCTCCGCGCGGAGAGGTTGGGGCGGTAGCCCAGCTGCGCGATGGCCGCCTGCACCCGGGAGCGGGTGGCCGGGCGCACATGCGGATAGTCGTTGATCACGTTCGAGACGGTCTTGATCGAGACGTCGGCGGCGCGGGCGACGTCGTGCAGCGTGACGGCCACGGTCCTCCCTCCGCTCGGCCCTCACGCTACCCCGGGGCTCCGCTCCGGCCTGTCGCGGATCGACGCCGGGGCGGCGTGCGGGCGGGGCGCGCCGCCGGAGCAGGACGCGCCCCGCGGCCGATCAGGTGTACCAGCTGGGCTCGGGGACGGTGTCGAGCAGGGCGAAGACGCCGACCTCGCGGCGCTTGTAGGGCAGCGGATCGTGCAGGGAGTGGGTGCGGAGGTTCCGCCAGTAGAGGTCGAGTCCGACCGAGCTCGCGGAGGCGCGGGCGCCGGTCAGCTCGAAGACGCGGGTCGCCGTCGCGAGGCCGTCCTCCACGATCCGCGCCTTGGCCGCGGCGATCCGCACGGCGATCTCGCCGCGGCGCCGAGGCGTCAGCTCCTCGCGCGGAGCGTGCAGCGCGGCCGAGAGCGCGGCCCCCGTCGCGTCGATCAGCGCCTCGTCGGCCCAGAGCCGGGACTGCAGGTCGCCGTATCCCTCGAGCACGTACCACTCGTCGCCGGCGCGCTCCTTGTCGTCGCCGCCGTACGGCCAGGCCCGGGTGCGCTCGCGGGTGTACTGCGCCGCGCGCTCGAGAGCTCCCTGCGCGATGCCGAGGTAGAACTCGGCGAAGACCTGCTGGATGACGGGCACGTTGAGGGTGTTGTAGACGAGCGGACGGTAGACCTTGTCGACGAAGCCGGCCGCGGCCGCCCACGGCACGCGGACGCCGCGGATCTCGACGGAGCCGGACTCGGTGAGCCGCTGGCCGAGGCTGTCCCAGTCGCGGCCGAAGACGATCCCCTCCTGATCGGTGGGGACGATCGCGAAGAGGTGGGTGTCCGTCCCCTCGAGCACCCCCTCGAGCACGGTCAGGTCGCTGATCACGCCGCCGGTCGAGAACGACTTGCGGCCGGTGAAGACCAGCTCGTCGCCCTCCTCCCGCACGATGAGGTCGGAGTCGCGCGGGTTCACCGCGCCTCCGTAGAGGAGGTCCCCCTCGGTCGCGAGCTGCTCGACCGCGATGATCTGCTCGGGGGTCCCCACGAGGCGGGCCGCCCAGGCCCAGAGGTAGTGGTAGCCGAGCAGCTGGCCGATCGAGCCGTCGCCGCGCGCGACGGTGCGGACGACGCGGAGGGCGGTGGTCCACTCCTGGGCGCCGCCGCCGTGCTCGGCGGGCCCGAGCAGCGTGACGAGGCCGGACGCCTTGAGCAGGGCGACCTCGGCGAAGGGGGCGGCGCCGGCGCGGTCGCGCTCGAGGGCGTCGGTCGCGAGCACGGCGGCGACCTCCTCGGCGCGGGCGAGCCAGGCGTCGGGGGAGTCGGGCCGGGGGGCGGTCGACCAGTGCTCGGCGGCGGCGCCGATCGTCGTCGCGGCGTCGGTGGTCGTGGGTGCGGTGGTGGTCACGGTGTCCTCGTCTCGTCGGGGGCGGTGTGCAGCGACTGTGCCAGGGGCGAGGGGGCCGGAGCGAGGCGCGTGTCGCCCCGTGTCCGCATGTGTCGGCGGATGACCGGCGGGCGCCTCCGCACGATTTTGACAATCGTTATCAATAGCCGTTAGCGTGGGGGCGCCCGCCCGGCCCCTGACCCAGATCGGCTCACCGTGAAGACCCGCCTCCTCGCCCTCACCGCCCTCCTCGGCGGCACCGCGCTCGCCCTGAGCGGCTGCTCCGGAGCGGGCAGCGCCTCCGACAGCTCCTCCGCCGCCGCCGCGGGCGGGCCCGTGAAGGTCGTCGCGTCGACGAACGTCTACGGCGACCTCGTCTCGAGCATCGGCGGCGACCTGGTCGAGGTGACCAGCATCATCGACAGCCCGGACAAGGACCCGCACGAGTACGAGGCCACCGCCCGCGACCAGCTCGCCGTGTCCGGCGCGACCCTCGTGATCGAGAACGGCGGCGGCTACGACCACTTCCTCGACACCATGATCAGCGCGGCCGGCACCGAGGCCCCCGTCATCACGGCCACCGTGATCGCCGGCCTGGAGGACGTCCACGACCACGCGGAGGAGGAGGAGTCGGAGGGCGCGCACGAGCACGCGGAGTTCAACGAGCACGTCTGGTACGACCTCTCGGTGATGAAGGAGGTCGCGGGGCGGATCGGCGACGAGCTCGCCGCGCTCGACCCCGACAACGCCTCCGCCTACTCCGCCAATCTCGCCACTCTCGACGAGGGGCTCGACGCCCTGATCGCCCGCGAGGGCGGGCTGAAGGGCACGCTCTCCGGCCGCTCCATCGCGATCACCGAGCCCGTCCCGCTGTACATGACCGACGCGCTCGGCCTGACCGACGCGACTCCCGAGGCCTTCAGCGAGGCGGTCGAGGAGGGCACCGACGTCCCCGCGACCACGCTCCAGGAGACGCTGGCGCTGTTCTCCGGCAAGGCCGTCGACGCGTTGATCTACAACGAGCAGACCGAGGGTGCGCAGACGGACGCGGTGCTCGACGCCGCGAAAGCCGCCGGGATCCCGGCCGTCCCCGTCACCGAGACGCTGACCGAGGGCGACGACTACACCGGCTGGATGACCGCCAACCTCGACGCGATCGAGGGAGCCCTCTCCCAGTGAGCCACGACTCCCCGACCAGGCCGGTCTCCCCGGAGGCGGGCCCTTCGGCGTCCGTGCTGCGGCTGCGCGGCGCCGGCCTCCGCTTCGGCGACCGCGAGCTGTGGAGCGGCGTCGACCTCGACGTGCGCGCCGGCGAGTTCGTCGCGGTGCTCGGCGCGAACGGCTCCGGCAAGACGAGCCTCCTGCGCGCGGTGCTCGGCCAGCAGCAGCTGAGCGCGGGGGAGCTGCAGGTGCTCGGCGAGCCCGTGCACCGCGGCAACCGGCGCATCGGCTACATCCCGCAGCAGAAGCTCGCCGACGAGGGCACTCCGCTGCGCGCCCGCGATCTGCTCGGGCTCGGGATCGACGGCCACCGGTTCGGCCTGCCCCTGCCCTCCCGCTCCCGGCGCGCGGCCGTCGACGCGCTGCTCGAGGCCGTCGGCGCCACCGCCTTCGCCGACGCCCCCATCGGCAGCCTGTCCGGCGGCGAGCAGCAGCGCGTCCGCGTCGGCCAGGCGCTCGCGGGCGACCCGGCGCTCCTGCTCTGCGACGAGCCGCTGATCGCGCTCGACCTCGCCCACCAGCGGGCGGTCAGCGAGCTGATCGACCGGCACCGCCGCGAGCGGAACCTCGGCGTCCTCTTCGTCACGCACGACGTGAATCCGGTGCTCGGCATGGTGGACCGCGTGCTCTACCTCGCCGGCGGCCGGTTCCGGATCGGCACCCCCGACGAGGTCCTGCGCTCGGAGGTGCTCAGCGAGCTCTACGATGCACCCGTCGACGTGATCCGCGCCCGGGGCCGGGTCATCGTGGTCGGCGCACCCGACCACTCGCACGTGCACGAGCACGAGGAGGGGCAGTCGTGACGGACGTCTGGTCGCAGATCTTCGACTTCTCGGACTACGGAGCGCTGCTGTCGCTCCTGATGAACTCGGTGATCGCCGGCGCGGTCCTCGGAGTGGTCGGCGGGCTCATCGGCGTCTTCGTGATGTCGCGCGACATGGCCTTCGCGGTCCACGGCATCAGCGAGCTCTCGTTCGCGGGGGCGTCCGCGGGGCTGCTGCTGGGCGTCGGCGTCGTCGAGGGATCGATCGTCGGCTCGCTGATCGCGGCGGTCCTGATCGGCGTGCTCGGCTCGCGCGCCCGCGACCGCAACTCGATCATCGCGGTTCTGATGCCGTTCGGACTCGGCATCGGCATCCTCTGCCTGGCCCTCTACCCGGGCCGCAGCGCGAACAAGTTCGGCCTGCTCACGGGTCAGATCGTCGCGGTCGACGACCCGCAGCTCGGGTGGCTGATCGGCATCTCGGTGGTCGTCCTCGTCGGTCTCGCGCTGATCTGGCGCCCCCTCACCTTCGCGAGCGTCGACGCCGACGTGGCGGCCGCGCGCGGCATCCCCACCCGGGCGCTCTCGATCGCGTTCATGCTCCTGCTCGGCCTCGCGGTCGCCGTCTCGGTGCAGATCGTCGGCTCGCTGCTCGTGCTCGCGATCCTGGTGACGCCGGCGGCCGCGGCGCTGCGCCTCTCCGCCTCGCCGGTGGTCGTGCCGCTGCTGAGCGTGCTCTTCGCCGTCGGTGCGCTGGTGGGCGGCATCCTGCTCGCGCTGGGCGGATCGATCCCGATCAGCCCCTACGTGACGACGATCTCGTTCGCGATCTACGCGGTCTGCCGGATCATCGGCCGCAAGGGCGTCCGGCGCTCCCGGCTCGCCGTCGGCGGGGGGCGGTAGCGTGGCCCGGGTCGTGCGGAGTGGAGGTGGTCCAGTGGTCAAGCGCAACACGTGGCAGCGCGAGGCGGTGCGCGAGGCTCTCGGGCGTCGCGAGGACTTCGTCAGCGCCCAGGGCCTGCACAGTGCGCTGCACGCCTCCGGCTCGCCGATCGGGCTCGCGACGGTCTACCGCGCGCTCTCGGACCTGGCCGTGGAGGGCGAGGCCGACTCGCTGCAGTCGCCCGAGGGCGAGAGCCTCTACCGCGCCTGCACGCCGGGGACGCACCACCACCACCTGATCTGCCGCCGCTGCGGGCTGACGGTCGAGATCGCGGCCGACGAGGTCGAGGAGTGGGCGCGCTCGGTCGCGTCGCAGAACGGATTCACGGACGCGCACCACGTCGTGGACGTCTTCGGGCTCTGCGCGGCCTGCACCGCGGAGCTCGCCGAGGCCTGACGCCGGTCCGGCCGGGAGCCCGTCCGCGGGCGACCCTGGCCCGGCGTTCGGCTCAGGCCGGGAGGAACACGCCGATCGACCGGTCCTTCACCACGGAGCCGGCGGGCAGCACCCGTCCGCTCATCGCGAGGTAGACGCCCGGCGGCAGCAGCTGCACGGCGGCCACCGCGGTGCCGAGGTTGAACGCGGCGTCGCTGTCGAGCATCCGTGCGGGCTGCATCGCGCCGGTGAGGACGACCACCCGATCGCGGACGACGCCGAGGGCCTCGGCCGTCGCGGTCATCGTGTCGGTGCCGTGGGTGAGGACGATCCGGTCCTCCTCGGCGGCGAGCACCCGCTCGCGGATGAGGGCCCGATCGGCGTCGTCGAGCTCGAGGCTGTCCTTGGCGAGGACCTCCTCGACGCGGAACTCGAGCGTGGTGAGCACCGGGGCGAGCAGGCGCGGCACCATCGGGGCGCCGATCTCGAGCTCGCCCGCGAGCGAGTACTCCTTGTCGACGGTGCCACCGGTGGTGAGGACGAGGATGCGGTCAGTCACACGATCAGACTAGGCGCCGCCTCCGACACCGGCACGTTCGTGCGCACTGGCCGCGCCACGGCGGCGGCGGCGGCCCGCATCGGGAACGATGGAGCGCATGACATCCTCCTCCCCGTCCCTCCTCCGCACCGGCGCCAAGGTGCTCCTCGGCTCCGCCCTCCTCTTCGCGGGGGTGAGCCACCTCACCCGCAAGCGGGAGGAGTTCCAGGCGCAGGTCCCCGAGTGGGTGCCGCTGGACAAGGACGCGGTCGTGCTCGCCTCGGGCGTGGTGGAGATCGGCCTGGGCGCCTCCCTGGTGCTCGCGCGCCGCCGGGCGCCGCTGGTCGGAGCCGCGGCCGCCGCCTTCTTCACCGCGATCTTCCCGGGCAACGTCTCGCAGTGGGTGACGCGGACGAGCGCCTTCGGCCTCGACACCGACCGCAAGCGCGCCGTGCGCCTCGCGTTCCAGCCGCTGCTGGTGGCGTGGGCGCTCTGGTCGACCCGTCGTCCGCGGGGCTGATCCCACTCGGCTGATCCCGCTCGGTGGGCGGCACGGCGCCGGCCGCGAGCGCGTGCCGTTCGCCGCCCGCCGCTGAGGATCCCCTCAGCCTCAGCCGCCGCCCTGCTGCGCCTCGGCCAGCAGCGGCGCGAGCAGCTCCTCGATCCGGCGCCGCGCCCCCTCGGCGTCACCCGCGGCGATCGCCTCGACCAGCTCGGCGTGCTGGCGGGCGTGCACGTCCTCCTCGCCGACGACGTCCTCCTCCAGTACCGACTCGAACATGCCGGTGAGGCCGTCGTAGAGCTCGACGAACAGGTCGTTGTGAGTCGCGACGACGACGGCCCGGTGCAGCGCGGTGTCGGCGGCGATCCGCTCGGCGAGCTCCGGAGCCTGCCACGAGCGGGCCCGGCGGGCCAGCAGGGCGCGGAGGGAGGCGACGTCCTCCCCGGTGCGGCGCTCGGCCGCCAGCGCGGCCGTCGCCCCGTCGATCGCGAACCGCAGCTCGAGGCCCTCCCGGCGGGCGGCGCTCGGGATGCGGCGGCGCAGCGACTCGGCGAGCTGCGAGCGCGCGGTGACGAACGTGCCGCGCCCCTGCTCCCGCCGCACGAGGCCCGCCTGCACGAGGGCCTGGACGGCCTCGCGGACGGAGTTGCGGCCGGCGCCGGTCCAGCGGGCGAGCTCGGCCTCCACCGGGATCCGCTCGCCGACGGCCCAGCGGCCCGAGCGGATCTCCTCGTGGAACAGCGCCGTGACGTGGTCGATCACGCTCTCGCGCTGGAACGGCGCCGCGGGGCTAGACTCGCCAGAATTCATCCCATCATCCTATCTCTCGGGGACTCCATGACCGCAGCACCGACGCTCCGCGCCACCGCCCTCCTGGCCCTCGCCGCCATCGCGATCACCGCGCTGAACCTCCGCACCGCCGTCACCGGCTTCAGCCCGCTGCTCGACACGATCGGCGCCGATCTCGGCTTCGGGCCCTCGCTCTACGGGGCGCTGGGGACGATCGTCACCGCCTCCTTCGCCGTCTTCGGCTTCGTCGCCGCGGCCGTCTCGCGCCGGATCGGCCTGGAGCGCACGCTCGCGATCGCGACGCTGGTGACCACACTGGGCATCGCCCTCCGCGCGCTCAGCCCGAGCCCGGTCGCTCTGGTGCTCTCGACCGTCGTCGCCTTCGCGGGCGTGGGCACCACGAACGTGCTCATCGTGCCGATCGTGAAGCGGTACTTCGCCGAGCGGATCAAGACGGTCAGCTCGCTCTACCTGGCGCTGCTGCAGGTGGGCCAGTTCGTCGCTCCGCTGGTCGCGGTGCCGCTGGCCTCGACGGCGGGGTGGCGCTGGGCGATCGGGATCTGGGCCGTGATGACGGCCGCGGCCTGCCTGCTCTGGGCGGCGCTCGCGGCCCGCGGAGGAGGCGGGGCGGCTCCGGCCGCCGCCGGCGGCCGCGTGGACGGGGCCTGGCGCACGCCGCTGCTCTGGGCGATGGTGCTGATGCTCGGGATGACCGGTCTGCACACCTACGGGATCATCACCTGGCTGCCGACGATCCTCGTCGACGCGGGCGCGGATCCGGCGCAGGGCGGTGCGCTGCTGGCGCTGTTCTCGGTGTTCGGCCTCGCCGCCGCCTTCGTGGTGCCGCCGCTGACGCTGGGGATGCGCAACCCGGTCGTGGTCGTGGTGGTGTGCTGCGCGCTGCTCGCCGTCGGCTACGCGGGCCTCGTCGTCGCTCCGCTGGAGGGTGCCGTGGCGTGGGTGGTCTGCCTCGGGCTCGGCGTCAGCACGTTCCCGATGACGCTGACGCTCGTGAACGCGCGGACGCGGACGACCACCGGCTCCTCGACCCTCTCCGGCGCCACGCAGGGGCTCGGCTACGGGCTCGCCTGCCTCGGTCCGCTGCTGATCGGCGTGCTCTACGAGGCGCAGGGGGACTGGAGCGGTGCGTACGCGCTGCTGTTCGCCGGAGTGGCGGTGCTGCTGGTCAGCGGGATCGTCGCGTGCCGTCCGCGGTTCCTCGAGGACGAGGCGGCGCTCCGCCGGGCCTGAGCGGCGGCGCTCAGCGCGACGCGGCCGGAGCGAGCGCGGAGACGATCCGCCCCAGCCCGAAGCGCCAGGCGCTCTCCACATCGCCGCCGAGGGTGAAGGCGCCGGTGATCTCCATCCCGATGAACCCCGTCGCCCAGGCGGTCAGCGTGCGCGCCGCCTCGAGGGCGTCCTCCTCGCCCGCCAGCTGCGCGGTGAGGTCCAGCAGGCGGGCGCTCGCCGCGTCGCGGTACTCCTGGGCGGTGACGGGCGTGCCGGGAGCGGGGGCCGTCACGAGGAGGAACGCGGCCGGCCGCTCGTGGCCGAAGGCGCGGAGGCGGTCGGCGAGCGCGGCGGCGTCCGGGGCGTCGGCGAGGCGGTCGGCGAGCACGGTCAGGGCGTCCGCGGCGACGAGGCGGATCAGCGTCTCGCGTCCCTCGACGCGCTTGTAGAGGGAGGGGGCGCGGACCCCGACGCTCTGCGCGACGGCCTGCATCGTGACCCCGGCGAGCCCGTCGCGCTCGAGGAGCTCGCCGGCGGCGCGCACGATCGCCTCGAGGGAGGTTCGGTCGGGAGTGGGCATGGGCCGAGTATAGCTATTGACAGTAGCCATGATGGCTAATTAGCGTAGCCATCATGGAACTCGGACCCCACCTGCGCCGCATCGGCACCGACATCGTCGCCGTCCACCTCGTCCACACCGACGAGGGCGTCACGCTCATCGACGCCGGCCTGCCCGGTCTCTGGCCGGAGCTCCTCGCCGAGCTGCGAGCGATGGGCCGCACCCTCGACGACGTGCGCGGCGTCGTGCTGACCCACGGCGACTCCGACCACGTGGGCTTCGCCGAGTGCCTGCGCCGCGACCACGGCGTGCCGGTCCACGTGCACGCCGCCGACGCCGAGCGGGCGAAGGGCGGGGCGAAGCCGAGGACCGCGACACCGCGGCTGCGCGTCCTGCCGCTCCTCGGCTTCGCGGCCTACGCGCTGCGGAAGGGCATCGCGACGGTCCCGCCGCTCACCGAGGTCGTCGAGGTGCACGACGGGCAGACGCTCGACCTGCCGGGCGCTCCCCGCGTGATCGCGCTCCCGGGTCACTCCCCGGGGAGCATCGCCGTGCACGTGCCGCTGGCCGACGCGGTCTTCGTCGGCGACGGGCTGACCACCCGCCACGTGCTCACCGGCCGCACGGGTCCGCAGCCCGCGCCCTTCACCGACGAGCCGGAGCAGGCGCTCGCGTCGCTCCGGGCGCTCCTGCCCACCGGGGCGCGCTGGGTGGTTCCGGGCCACGGAGCGCCGTGGAGCGGCGGGGTCGAGGCGGCGGTCCGGCTGGTCGAGAGCGCCTGAGGCGCGGAGCCGTTCAGGAGGCGGGGACGAGCTTCCAGCGGTCGGCGAGGATCTCGAGGCCCTTGTCGAAGGTCGCCGACCACGCCGTGACGTCGTGGGCGCTGTCCGGCACCTCGAGGTAGGTGGCGCTCATGCCGGCGGCGACGGCCGCGGCGTAGACGGTCTTCGCTCCGGGGAGGAACGAGGTGTCCTCGGCGCCGACTCCGAAGATCGCGACGGTGCCGGTGTAGGGGGCGTTCGCCGCGAGGACGTTCACCGGCTTCGCGGCCTCGTAGGCGGCCTGGTCGTCGCCGAACCCCTGCGCGACCGTCGCCGCCTCGCTGCCGAGGGTCGGCGCGAGCTCGCCCGAGGCGTCGACGATGTTGCCGAAGAGCGACGGGTGGCCGGCGCCGAACTGGATCGAGCAGGTCCCGCCCTGCGAGAGGCCGCCGATCGCCCAGTGCTGCGCGTCGCCGAGCACCGGCAGGTTCGCGCGGATCCAGTTCGGGACGTCGACGGTGAGGTAGGTGGCGGACTTCCCGAGCGGCGAGTCGACGCACATCGGGTTCCTGTCCGGATCGCCCAGCTGGTCGGGCGACACGACGATCGGCGCGAGGCCGGCGTGCGTGGCGGCGTAGGCGTCGAGGGTCTGCTGGAACTTCTCGGTCGAGAGCGGATCGGAGGGCGACCCCGGCTGCCCCGAGAGCATGATCATCACCGGCAGCAGCGGCGGTGCCGCGGTGAGGGCCGCGGGCGGGAGGTAGACCACGGCGTCGCGGGCCGGGAAGCCCGACGCGGTGGCGGGGATGGCGACCGTCGAGACCGAGCCGACGGCGGGCATCCCGGCCGGGGCCGTCCAGGTCGCGAGGTCCGAGTGCGGTCCGTCCGCGGCGGCGACCGGCACGGAGGAGTCGGAGTACGCGCTGATCCCGAGCGCGCTGCGCACCGTGGGGTACTGGCCGAAGTCGATGTTGACGGTCATCGCGGCCGCCGCGACGACGAGCACTCCGGCCGCGAGCGATGCGAGAACCCCCCGCGCGCGGCGGCGGGCGATCGCGTGCCCGAGGACGACCAGGGCGACGCCCAGCCCGCCGATCCCGAGGCCGATCGCGACCCGGGTGACCGGCGTGAAGTCGACGCCGAACGGGCCGTCGGGCCCGTCGACGAGGGCGGCCAGGGCGGCGCCGCCGATCAGGCCCAGGAGGAGGACCGCGACGGCGATCCCGCCGCGCCGGGAGCGCCCGCGGCGGGGAGCGCGGACGTGGGCGGCGAGCAGGAGGAGGAGCGCTCCGATCGCGAGCACGTAGACGGCGACGACGAGGGGGCCGGAGACGAGGCTCAGGTCGAGGAGAGAGGTCATGCGTCGATCCGGTCGGAGGGTGCTCGGGCGGGCGTCAGTCTGGCGGCGGTCTCTGGAGGAGAGCCGGGAGCTGTCGGGAGCGATTCTCCTCCCCGGGCGCGGATCCACCGAGCTCTCCACCGATCGGGCGCAACCCCGCGCGCCGCGCCGCCGCTCCCGCCTAGCGTGGGACTCCCGACGCACACCGCGCCCTCACGAAGGAGCCCGCACCATGACGCAGCACCCCCGCCTCGAGACCTCCTCCCGCGAGGCCCGCGCATGAGCCGCGGAGTCGCCGTCGTCACGGGCGGCACGGCCGGGCTCGGACGCGCCACGGTCCGCGAGCTCGCCTCCCGCGGCTGGGACGTCGCCGTGCTGGCGCGCGGCGAGGACGGACTGGCGGCCACGGTCGCCGAGATCGAGCAGAAGGGCCGGCGCGGGCTGGGCATCCCGACCGACGTGGCCGACCGCGAGGCCGTCGAGTCGGCGGCCGACCGGGTCGAGGCCGAGCTCGGCCCGATCGAGCTGTGGGTCAACGACGCGATGGTCGGCGTCTTCGGCGAGTTCCTCTCGACCGAGCCCGCCGACTTCGAGCGCGCCGTGGGCGTCAACTTCTTCGGCTTCGTCAACGGCACCCGCGCAGCCCTCTCCCGGATGACCCCGCGCGACCGCGGGCACGTCATCCAGGTCGGCTCCGCCCTCGCGCACCGGGGCATCCCGCTGCAGGCCGCGTACTGCGCCTCCAAGTTCGGCGCCCGAGGCTTCACCGAGGCCGTCACCGCGGAGCTGCTGCACGCGAAGAGCCGCGTGCGCCTGTCCGAGGTCGACATGCCGGCGCTCAACACCATCCAGTTCAACTGGGTGAAGTCGCAGCTGCCGCACCACCCGCAGCCCGTGCCGCCGATCTACGAGCCCGAGGTGGGCGCGATCGCGATCGCCGACGTGGCCGACAAGCCGCGCCGCCGCACCTGGGTCGGCGAGCCGACCGCGGGCACCATCCTCGGCGACCGCTTCGCCGGGCGCTTCATGGACTGGTACCTCGCCCGCAGCGCCTTCGACGGTCAGCAGGCCCCCGACAAGACGGAGCCGATGCTCCCGAACAACGTGTACGAGCCGGTCCCCGGCGATCACGGCGCCCGCGGCCTCTTCAGCGACCGCGCGCACACCATGACGCCCCAGATCTGGATGATCCGCCACCGCGCCCTGAGCTACGCGGGGGCCGCCGCGGCCCTCGCCGCCGGCGCCGCGGGCGTCGTCTCGGCCCTGCGGAGGAAGTGACCGTGGTCGACGCCGTCGTCATCGGGGCGGGGCCCAACGGCCTCGCCGCCGCGGTCACGCTCGCGCGGGCCGGGCTCTCGGTCACCGTGCTCGAGCGCAACGAGACGATCGGCGGCGGCGCGCGCACGGCGGAGCTGACGCTGCCCGGCTTCCACCACGACGTCTGCTCGGCGGTGCACCCGATGGCGCTCGCGTCCGGCTTCTTCCGCGCCTTCGGGCTCGACCGGCGCATCGAGCTGGTCGTCCCCGAGATCTCGTACGCGCATCCGCTCGACGGCGGCCGCGCGGGCATCGCCTACCGCGACCTCGACCGCACGGTCGAGGCGCTGGGGCGCGACGGAGCGGCGTGGCGCGCCCTGATGGGACCTCTCTCCGAGCGGGCCGACCGCGTCGCGGGCTTCACCAACGACGCGCTGCTGCGGATCCCGACGGACCCGAGCGTGCTGATCCGCTTCGGACTGCGGGTGCTCGAGCAGGGCACCCCGGTGTGGAATCTGCGCTTCCGCGAGGACGTCGCCCCGGCGATGTTCTCCGGGGTCGCCGCGCACTCGATCCGCCCGATGCCGAGCCCGTCGACGGCCGCGGCCGCCCTGGCGCTCGGCGCCTACGCCCACGCGCGCGGCTGGCCGGTGCCGATCGGAGGCAGCCAGTCGATCGTCGACGCGCTCGCCGACGACCTCCGGGCGCACGGCGGCACCATCGAGACCGGCGTCGAGGTGACCTCGCTCTCGGAGCTGCCCCCGGCCCGCGCCGTGCTCGTCGACGGCACGCCGACGGCGCTGCTCGCGATGGCCGGGGACCGGCTGCCCCCGGCGTACGCCGCGGCCCTCCAGCGCTTCCGCTACGGCAACGGCGTGGCCAAGGTCGACTTCGCCCTCGACGGGCCGGTGCCGTGGACGAACCCGGAGCTCGCCGGCGCAGGCACGTTGCACGTGGGCGGCAGCCGCGCCGAGATCGCGGCCGCCGAGCGCGACGTGAAGCGCGGCCGGCACAGCCGCAGCCCCTACGTGCTGGTGGCGCAGCCCTCGATCGCCGATCCGACCCGGGCGCCCGAGGGCAAGCACGTCCTCTGGGCGTACACGCACGTCCCCCGGTACTCGCCCGCCGACCAGCAGGAGGCGATCACCGCCCAGATCGAGCGCTTCGCCCCCGGGTTCCACGACCGCGTGATCGGCGCCTCCTCGATGACCGCCCGCGACATGCAGGCCTACAACCCGAACTATCTGGGCGGCGACATCGCCGCCGGCGCCGCGAGCGTCGCGCAGCTGCTCTCGCGCCCGGTCCCCACGACCGACCCGTGGCGGACGCCCGCGAAGGGGCTCTACCTCTGCTCCTCGTCCACCCCGCCCGGGCCGGGCGTGCACGGCATGGCCGGCTGGCACGCCGCCCGCAGCGCGCTGCGGCACGAGTTCGGGGTGCGCGAGTCGCCCGACCTGTCGCCGGAGGCGCGCCCGGCCTGAGCCGCCGCTGTTGCGCTGCGCCCGTCGCCGCCCCCGGCCTGCCAGGCTGAGGGACGGCGCCGCCACGCGCCCCACCACCACTCGAAGGAGCCCGCGATGTCCCGCACCACCCGCGTCGTCCACTGCCCGCCCGAGTCCGTCTTCGCGGTGCTCGCCTCCGGCTGGCTGTTCCCGAGCTGGGTCGTCGGCGCGTCGCGGATGCGGAAGGTCGACGCCGACTTCCCGCACGTGGGCTCGCAGCTGCACCACTCCTTCGGCCTCTGGCCGCTCGTGATCGACGACCGCACCACGGTTCTCGAGTGGGACCCGCCGCGCCGGATGGTCATCCAGGCCGCCGGCTGGCCGCTCGGCGAGGCCCGGGTGCGCGTCGAGGTCGAGCCGCACGCGCGCGGCGCGAAGGTGCGGATGCACGAGGCGCCCGTGAAGGGCCCGGGCACGCTCGTCCCGAAGCCGCTGATGCACTCGTTCCTCTGGATCCGCAACCGCGAGGCCGTGCGCCGGCTCGCCCACATGGCCGAGGCGGGAGCCGCGGGCCGCACGCTCGCGCCCGCCTCGCTCCCCTCGCCCGCCGACCGCGCCGGGATCGACCGGCCGAAGCACGTCTGGGCGCGCCTGACCGGAGCGATCGGGTCGATCGCGGTCGGGACGCTCGTGGTCCGCGGCGTCCTCGCGGCCGTGCGGCGCGCCCGGAGCTGACGGGCCCGGACCCGACGGCGCCCGGACCCGACGGCGCCCGGAGTCGGCGGCGCCCCGGCAGGACGCCGCCCGGGTCAGACGATCCGCTCGACCAGCCGCACGTGCTGCACCGCGACGCGCTTCGGCTCGCCCGCGAAGGCGGCGTCGCGCTCGGGCGAGGCCAGGTACGCCCGCTCGACCTCGGCGAACGCGTCGGCGTCGCCGGCCGTGCTGACCGCCCAGACGAACTCGTTCACCTCGCGGTCGGCGTAGGCGAACTCGATCCGGAAGCCGTGGGCCTCGCGCGCCGGCACGATCCGCTCGGGGAACCAGGCGAGGAAGTCGTCCATCACCCCGTCCATCAGCTCGTAGCGTCGGAGTTGGATCGTCCTGGTCTCGGCTGCAGCGCTCATGCTGCGACGGTACCCGCCCGGCGGCCGCGCCGTCGCCGCGCTACGCTCGCCGCCGACAGCCCCACGCCGAGGAGGACAGCACGGACCCCCGCCACCGCTCCCTCGCGCTGCTCGTCGCCGGCTGCTTCTTCATGGAGAACCTCGACGCCACGATCGTGACGACCGCCGCGCCCGCGATCGCCGCCGACCTGGGCGTCGACTCCGCCGCGGTCTCGATCACCGTCACCGCGTTCCTCCTCACCGTCGCCGTCCTCATCCCGGCCTCGGGCTGGCTCAGCGAGCGCTTCGGCGTGCGCCGCGTCTTCACCAGCGCGATCGCCGTCTTCACCCTCGCCTCCCTGCTCTGCGCGCTCAGCCCCACGCTGCCGCTTCTGGTCGGCGCCCGGGTCCTGCAGGGCGTCGGCGGTGCGCTGATGGTGCCGGTCGGCCGGCTCGCGGTGCTGCGGGCGACTCCGCGGGAGGGGATCATCCACGCCATCGCGATCCTGGTCTGGCCGGGACTGGTCGCCCCCGTGATCGCGCCGCTCCTCGGCGGCCTTCTCACGACCGTCGCCTCCTGGCACTGGATCTTCCTGATCAACCTGCCCCTCGGGGTCGTCGCGTTCGCGATCGCGCGCCGGATCGTCCCCGCCACCTCCGAGAGCGCGCCGACCCCGCTCGACGTCACGGGGCTGGCGCTCGTCGCGGTCGGTCTCGGCGCGCTGGTCGGAGCGGCGGGGCTCCTCACCGGCTCCGAGCTCGACGGGCGGGCGGTGGCGCCGCTGCTCGTCGGCGCGGTCGTGACGGCGCTCGCCGTGCGGCACCTGCGCCGCGCCGAGCATCCGCTCGTGCGGCTCGACGCCTTCCGCTTCCGCACCTTCCGGGTCGCCAACGCGAGCGGATCGCTCTACCGGGCGACCGTGAACGCGGTGCCGTTCCTGCTCCCGCTGCTGTTCCAGGACGCGTTCGGCTGGAGCCCTGTGCAGGCCGGCTCCGTGGTGCTGGCGCTCTTCGCCGGCAACCTGGCGATCAAGCCGGCCACGACTCCGCTGCTGCGGCGCCTCGGCTTCCGCGGGGTGCTGGTGGCGGCGAGCGCGGTCGGGGCGGCGTGCATGGCGGCGATGGCGTTCCTCGAGCCGGCGACTCCGGTGGCGCTCATGGTAGCGCTGCTGGTGCTGAGCGGAGTGGCCCGCTCGGCGGGCTTCACGGCCTACAACACCGTCACGTTCGCCGAGGTCCCGCAGGAGGGGATGTCGGGCGCGAACACCCTCAACGCCACCACGCAGCAGATCGCGGCCGGACTCGGAGTCGCGGTGGGCGCGGTGGCGCTCGCCGTCGGCACCGCGATCGGGCCCGGCCTCGTCCCCTACCGCGTCGCCTTCCTCGCCCTCGCGGTGCTGACCCTCGTGCCGCTCGCCGCCGCCGCCCGGCTCCCGCGCGACTCCGGGAGCGCCCTCACCGCCTGACCCGCGCGGGCGTCAGGCGAGGCCGAGCGCGATGCCGTCGAGGATGTCGTGCGCGGTCGAGCGGACCCGGTCGACGCCCGGCGACGCCTCGTGGACCGCGCGGAGGACCTCGCCCCAGACCAGCGCGCCGGCCGCCAGCACGTCCTCGCGCCCCGGGCGCACCCAGGGGAGGGCCGCCGTCCCCTCCGGAGACAGCGCGGCGAGCTCGTCGCAGGCGGCGAGGACGTCGGAGAGGGGGAGGGACGTCTCGAGCGCGGCGCGGTCGGTGCTGCGGAGGACGTGCGCGGTGATCGTGAGCACGGTCGCGGCGACGCCGACGACGCTCCGGGCCTGCGAGAGGTCGACGGAGGAGGCGGCCAGCGCGGCGGCCACGTCCGCCCGCATCGCCGCGCGCTCGCCCTCCGTCGGTGCGGCGGCCCGGCGGTGGCGCTCGGTCAGGCGGACGCTGCCGACGTCCATCGAGTGCGCCTGCTCCGGCTCCGCTCCGCCGAGCACGAGCTCGGTCGAGCCGCCGCCGAGGTCGACGACCAGCACGGGCCGGGCGGAGTCGACGGCCGAGACCGCGCCGCGGAAGGAGAGCCGCGCCTCCTCCTCGCCGGAGATCGTCTCCGGGGTGACGCCGAGGATCCGCTCGACGGCGGCGAGGAAGTCCTCGCGGTCGGCCGCGTCGCGGGTGGCCGAGGTGGCGACGAAGCGGAGGCGCTCGGCGCCGGCCTCCTGCGCGGCGGCCGCGTACTCGCGGGTGACGGCGAGGGTCCGCTCGAGCGCGGCCGGGTCGAAGCGGCCGGTGCGGTCGACCCCGCGGCCCAGCCGCACGAGCTCGGTGCGACGCTGGACGTCCCGGAGGCGGCCGCCCTCCACGTCGGCGATCAGCAGGCGGAGGGAGTTGGTGCCGCAGTCGAGCGCCGCGACGCGCGTGGGGGAGGACATCCGCCCATTCTGCCCGCGCGGCCGGGGCCGGAGGCGGGCGATAGCCTGGGGGAGAGACGAAGGAGCCGCCCGTGCACGAACACCACGTCCGCGTCCACCGCAGCGACGAGGAGCTCCCGCGACACGGGCAGCTCGCCCACGCGATCGCCGAGGTCGCCGCCGATCCGGTCGAGATCGACGACGAGGTCGCCGAGATGGTGGTCAACCGGGTCATCGACAACGCCGCCGTCGCCACCGCGTCGCTCCTGCGCCGCCCGGTCGTCGCCGCCCGCGCGCAGGCTCTCGCGCACCCCGCCTCCATCGGCGGCCAGGGCTCGGTCGTCCTCGGCGTCGACCCGGCCCGCCGGGTCTCGCCCGAGTGGGCGGCCTGGGCCAACGGGGTCGCCGTGCGCGAGCTCGACTACCACGACACGTTCCTGGCGGCCGAGTACTCGCACCCGGGCGACAACATCCCTCCGCTGATCGCCGTCGCCCAGCACGCGGGCATCGGCGGGGCGCAGCTCGTCCGCGGCATCGTCACCGGCTACGAGGTCCAGGTCGACCTGGTGCGCGCGATCAGCCTGCACCGGCACAAGATCGACCACGTCGCGCACCTCGGCCCCTCGGCCGCCGCCGGGATCGGCACGCTGCTCGGCCTCGACGTCGCGACGATCGAGCAGGCCGTCGCGCAGGCCCTGCACACGACGACCGCCACGCGGCAGTCGCGCAAGGGCGAGATCTCGAGCTGGAAGGCGTACGCGCCGGCCTTCGCGGGCAAGATGGCGATCGAGGCGGTCGACCGGGCGATGCGCGGCGAGACCAGCCCGTCGCCGATCTACGAGGGCGAGGACGGCGTCATCGCCTGGATGCTCGACGGCGCTGACGCGAGCTACGACGTCCCGCTGCCCGACCGCGGCGAGGCCAAGCGCGCGATCCTCGACACGTACACGAAGGAGCACTCGGCCGAGTACCAGGCGCAGGCGCTGATCGACCTCGCCCGCCGCCTGCACCGCACGCACCCCGAGGCCGCCGATCCCGAGCGCGTCGAGCGGATCGTCCTGCACACCTCGCACCACACGCACTTCGTGATCGGCTCGGGCGCGAACGACCCGCAGAAGTACGACCCGGCCGCGTCCCGCGAGACGCTGGACCACTCCGTGCCGTACATCTTCACGGTGGCGCTGCAGGACGGCGCCTGGCACCACGTGCACAGCTACGCCCCCGAGCGGGCCGCCCGCGCCGACACCATCGCGCTCTGGCACCGGGTCACGACGCAGGAGGACGCGGAGTGGACGCGCCGCTACCACTCCACCGATCCGGGCGAGAAGGCGTTCGGCGCCCGCGTCGAGATCCTGATGACGGACGGCACGACGATCGTCGACGAGATCGCGGTGGCGGACGCGCACCCGCTGGGCGCGCACCCGTTCAGCCGCGAGCAGTACGTGTCGAAGTTCCGCACGCTCGCCGCCGACGTGCTCGAGGAGTCCGAGATCGAGCGCTTCCTCGACCTCGCGCAGCGCCTGCCCGAGCTGACCCCGGAGGAGGTCGGCCGCCTCAGCGTGATCGCCGCCCCCGGCGTCCTCGCCTCGATCGAGCCCCCGCGCGGCCTGTTCTGATCCCTCCGCGGGGGCGTCGTCCGCACGCACGGTGACGCGCGCACGGACGGCCTCCCGCGGCGGGGAGCGCCGTCGTCAGGCGGTCTGCTCGGCGACCCAGTCCTGGATCTCGGCGATGAAGCGCCGGCGCGAGAAGACCCGGGTGCGAGCCCGGAAGGCGTCGACGTCGAGCGCGAGCGCACGCCGCAGCAGGTCGCTCCAGTCCGGATCGCCCTCGAGGTCGGCGATGACGCCCCCGCCGGCGAGGGACACGCTCTCGCGCACTCCGCCGATGTCGGTCCCGATGACCGGCGTCCCGCAGGCCATCGCCTCGACGGGCATGATCCCGAAGTCCTCGACGGCGGGGAAGACGTACACGAGCGCCTGCGCGTAGAGCGCGCGGATCAGCTGGTCGGAGGGCGAGATGACGAAGGTCACGTCGGCCCGGATCTCCTCGGCGTAGGCGCGGAGCCGCGCCTCCCAGGGGCCGTGCCCGGCGATGACGACCGGGAGCCCGGTGCGGGCTCCGGCGTCCATGACCTTCTCGAGGCGCTTGTAGGGGACGAACCGCGAGGCGCCCAGGATGAACGGCCGGGCGAGCGAGTCGAGGAGGCGCAGCTCGTCGTCGTCGAGCGGGGAGCGCCAGTCGGTGATCGTCGAGAGCAGCTCGGTGTTCACCGGCGGGTAGATGACCCGCGACGGCTGGTGCCACGCGTCGCGCACCCGCTGCCCGGTGAAGAGGCTGTTCACGGCGATGGAGGAGGCCTCGGCGGCGCGGAGGCGGTCGATCGGCTTGAGGAGCAGGCTCGCGGTGCGGGCGGCGAGGCTGCTGCCGCGGCCGTCGCGGTCGGGCTCCCAGATGTAGCGGGCCGGGGTGTGCGCGTAGACGAGCTTGCGGGTCGGTCCGCTGGTGCGGACGTGGTGGGCGAAGAGGTGCGAGCTGACCAGCACCCACTCGCGGGAGGCGCCGACCGGGAGCCGCCACGTGGGCAGCATCGCCGGCAGGGCGAGGACCTTGTGGCGGCGCAGCGGCGTGCGCGCCAGCCAGGACTCCGAGACGGGCCTGCCGACGACCTCGGCGCAGTCGCTCCAGAGGACGCGGACGTCGGCGTCGGCGAAGGCCTCGGTCATCGCCTCGAGCACGCGCTCGGCGCCTCCGCGACGCTCGACCCACTCGTGCACGATCAGGCCGGGACCGACCGGCGGGACGGATCGGGAACGGGTGGTCGCGTCGATGACGGCAGTGATGATGGGCCCCTTCCCCCGGGCGTGCGGTGAGGATCGGGCGGCCATCCGGAGACGGGAGCGGCTCCGAATGCTTATCCGTCGTCGGTGACCGATCAGCAGTGCAGTAGAAGCTAACCGGCTCGTGGAGAAGGAATCGAAAGGCGAGTACGAGTCGTCGCAGAACGACGGGGAAAGGAGAGTCCGATGATCCGGATAAGCCGCGAGTGGAATGGCGAGGATCGTCTGGAGTGCGTCGCGGAGGCGCTATTCCCTCGGAGATCACAACGATGGAGGAGAGTCGCGGAGAGGAAGAAATCACTCTTTCAGTGACGCCGTGCCGGAAGGATCAGGAGACGCCGATGCGCTGCAGGGTCTGCCACCGCCACTGGTCGCGGACGCCCTCGCGGACGGTGCGCACCGCCCGCCAGCCCAGCTCCCGCTCGGCGCGTGCCGGGTCGGCCCAGCTCGCCGCGAGGTCGCCCGGCCGGCGCCCCACGGCCCGCCACCGGACCGTCTCCCCGCTCGCGCGCTCGACCTCGTCGATCAGCTCGAGGACGCTCGTCGGCGAGCCCGTGCCGAGGTTGTAGACCCGGTGCCCGGGCCGCGCGCGCTCGAGCGCCGCGACATGCCCGGCCGCGAGATCGCAGACGTGGATGTAGTCGCGCAGCCCCGTGCCGTCGGGGGTCGGGTAGTCGTCGCCGAGGACGTCGACGCACCGGGAGGGGTCGCCCGCGGCCCGCGTCAGCACGGGCAGGAGGCTCCCCGGCGCCGTGGCCGGATCCTCGCCGATCCGCCCCGACGGGTGCGCGCCGATGGGGTTGAAGTAGCGGAGGCTGACCGCGCGCAGGAGGGGATCGGCGCGCGCAGCGTCGCCGAGGATCTCCTCGATGACGCGCTTGG
This sequence comes from Rathayibacter sp. AY1B7, assembly GCF_002932735.1. Taxonomy (NCBI): domain Bacteria; kingdom Bacillati; phylum Actinomycetota; class Actinomycetes; order Micrococcales; family Microbacteriaceae; genus Rathayibacter; species Rathayibacter sp. AY1B7. Next base: position 26,702 of record NZ_PSWK01000026.1, on the reverse strand, counting down.
TCGCGCCGTAGGGGCTCGCCGCGCTCAGCCCGGCGGGGGAGTCCTCCCCGACCGGCATCGCGCCGCCCGGGCTGTAGACGGCCGCCGAGCTCGAGAACACGACGGTGCGGATCCCCGATTCCGCCGCGACCGAGAACGCCGCGGTGGCGAGCCCGACGTTGACCGTCCAGTACTCGAGGGGCCGCCGCACCGAGTCGCCGACCGACTTGAGCCCGGCGAGCAGGACCAGGGCGTCGACCGGTCCGTGGGCGGCGAGGAAGCGGGTCAGCGCGGCCGTGTCGCGCGCGTCGGCGATCAGGCGGGGGACCACTGAGCCGGTCAGCTCCTCCACCGCGTCGAGGGTCCGCTCGCTCGCGTGCGAGAGGTCGTCCACGACCAGCACCTCGTGGCCGCTCTCGAGGAGCGCGACGGCGGTGTGGCTCCCGATGTAGCCCGCTCCGCCCACCAGAAGGACTCGCATGCGGGGGAGCCTAGATCGGCTCCCGCACGGCGTCGGCGCCGCTGCCGGGCCCGCGGGTCCGTCGATCCGCGCCGCCGTCACCCGTGCGCGGGACGCCCTCTGCCGCGGTCGTAGCCCGCGATCGCCGCGGACTCGACGGCGAGCGCGACCAGCTTCTCGCCGACCGGGCGGGGCACCACTCCGAGCGCGGCGTCCGCGACTCCCGCGACCAGTGCCGTCCGCCGCTCGCTCCCGCCGCGGGCCAGGAGGCGCACGGCCGCGTCCCACGCGCCGGCCGCGGGCACCGCCTCCCGCACCTGCTCGGGGTGCAGCCGCTCGAAGGTGCGGCGGGCCGCCCCCGAGAGGAACGCGCGCCGGCTGCGGACCGCCGCCGAGACGGAGGCGCCGTGGTGCAGGGCCTCGGCGCCGGGCTCGATCCGCACCGGCACTCCCAGGCGGTGCAGCCGGTAGCCCCAGTCGACGTCCTCCCAGCCGTACTCGCGGTAGTCGGTGCTGTAGCCGCCGACCCGGTCGTACGTCGCCCGCGTCACCGAGACGTTGCCGCCCCAGTAGCGCCAGGAGGCGTCGGAACCCGCCGCGTAGGCGCCGCGGCGGAAGCGCTCGCCGGCGGGCCGGCCGTAGGCGCGGGAGTAGGCGGTGCCCGGGTCGACGTCGGGGCAGAGGCCGACGACGCCGGCGACCGCGTCCCGATGGGCCCCGACGTGCGCGGCGGCCCAGCCCGGGCCGGGCTCGAGGTCGTCGTCGCAGCGGATCAGCACGTCGCCCCGCGCGGCGTCGAAGCCGGCGGTGAGCGCGGCGGAGCGCCCCCGGTTCTCGGGGAGCACGACGCGGCGCACGGGCACGGGGGAGGCGTCGAGGGCGCGCTCGCTGGCATCGACGACGCCGTCGAGGACCACGACCACGTCGAGATCGCGGTGGGTCTGAGCCGCGAGGGCGGCGAGGAGGCGGGGCAGGCGGGCCGCCCCCGCGTAGCTGGGGACGACGACGCTCGCGACGCTCATCGGGACTCCTCGCCGCGCGGGCTGCTCTCGACCAGGAGCAGCTCCTCCAGCCCGCTCAGCACGCGCGCCAGGTCGTCGGCGATGGCGCCGGGATCGGTGGAGTGGAGGCGGGCGAGCCGGTCAACCAGGCCGGAGAAGTCCTGCGGCTCGTCGTCGAGCGCCCGCCAGGTCGCGGCCACGCTCTCGCGCAGCGCGTAGGGGCTGCCCATCGGGGAGACGTCCAGCGGGAGCACCAGGACGCGCCCGTTCAGATCGACGGAGGCCGTGTCCGGGCGGCGCCGCCAGAGAAGGAGCCGGGGGTCCTCTGCCATCTTCTCCGCGTCCTCTCCGCTGATCACCGCCAGTGCGAGTAGAAATCCGCCAGCGCCTCTTATCGCGACGCCTCTCTCGCTATGTTTGCCGCCGACGCGCCAAGGGGTGTACGTCGAGCGACAGCACCGGAGGGCCGCCAATGTCGGAGTCTAATCCGCTCGCATCCAGCGATATCAGCGATAAGAGCGAGAAGAAGAGCGCGAATTCCGCGGGCGTCTTCGCACGGCGGACGGTCGTGGCCGGAGCGGTCTGGTCGGTGCCCGCGGTGATGCTGGCGCAGTCCGCCTCCGCTGTCTCGATCAGCTGCTTCCCGGTGGGGACGGTCTTCCAGGCGGTCGCCCGCGGACGCCTCCTCAGCGGCTTCCTCGGCGGCGTGAACCTCGACACCGTCGCCGGTGTCGCGGGCGTGACGGCGATCGCTCCCGACCAGGGCAATCCGGCCGTCGTGACCGGCGGCGTCAACGCCACGGTGCTGAACGCGATCAACGTGAACGCGACCGGGCTGACCGGCACGCTCTCCTCCCTCCTCACGCTGGCGGCTCCCGCCACCGTCGGCACCCTCAACCAGTACGCGTCGGCGAACACGAACGGCACCGTCCGCGGCGCCTCCGGCGCGATCACGGACGCGGGCCAGCTGGCGCTCGACTCGACGGCGGGGAGCTTCCCCGACTTCGGGACGGTGAACCTCCGGGCGATCCTCGCGGCGTCCGGCGGCGCGGGAGTGGCCGCTCTGCTCACCAACGTGACGGACCTGACCCTGCGGATCGGCGCCCTGACCGGTCGCGCGTCCCTCCAGTCGGCCTGCGTGCCCGGGTCGGACAACCTGCAGCGCGACTACCAGGTCGGCCGCCTGGACCTGGTGCTGACCTCGCCGACGCTGACCGCGATCACGACGGCGATCAACACGCTGCTCGGTGCCGTGGTGAACCTCTCGGGCCTCGGGCTGACGGTCACGGTCGACACCACGTCGGTCCTCGGCGGCAGCATCCCCGGCGGCACGCAGCCGATCCAGGCGCAGCTGTCGACGAACCCCGCGACCATCACGGTCGATCTCTTCTCGCTGCTCGGCGGAGCACCGGGCCAGGGCGCGACCTCGCCCTACGTCAACGGCCTTCCGCCGAACTCGACCCTCTTCGTCGACAACGCCCTGCAGGTGCCGGGCACGGCGGTGGGGAACTTCACCGCCGCGCTCCTCTCCACCCTGACGACCCGGCTCGGGGCCGCCATCCGGGTGAACGGCGTCCCGCTGGTCAGTGCGGGTGTCGTCGGTCTGGGCGTCCAGACGCTGGTGACCACCCTGCTCACCGTCACTCTCCCGCCGCTGCTCACGACGCTGCAGAACGCGGTCCTCACCCCAGTCTTCACCGCGCTGCGGGACGTCATCCAGATCGACGTCAACGCGCAGAACCGCTCGACCAACCCGACCGGGCCCGCCGCCCTCGAGGCGCTCCCCGTCGGCCGCTACGACGTCGCGGCGCTCTACATCCGCGCGGTGGGGCTCGTGAACCTGCTCGACCTGTTCATCGCCCGCGGCTCCGTCGGGCCGAACGTCCGCACGGGCTAGCCGCGCTCGGCGCCGTCAGGCGCCGCGGACCACGAGGCCGTGCTCGACCATCGCGTCGAGCACGGCCTCGACGTGCGCCCGGGGGTCGCCCGCGGGCGGGGCGCCGTGCTCGGCGACGACGGCCCCGGTCAGCGCGTCGACCGTCGCGGGCGTCCCGAGAGCACGCCACAGCACCGGGCCGATCCCGGTGAGCGTCTCGACCCGCTCGTCGAGGAGGCAGCTGACCACTCCGTCGCGCTCGACCCACTCGACGCCGGCGGCGCGCGCGAGCAGGCCCGGGCCGGGCGCCGCCGCATCGGCCTCGGGCGCGTCGGCGACGACCGGCGACGCCTCCCCGAGGCGCTCCAGGAGCGGCAGCACCGTCTCCGCCTCGCGGTAGTGGAGCACCCGGGCCCCGCCGACGGAGTCGAGCAGCCCCGCGAGGTGGTGCAGCGCCGCGGGCAGCCGTGCGAAGTGGCTCAGCTCGGGCAGCAGCACCGAGAGCGCCTCGTCGAAGGCGATCGGCTCGAGCCGGGACTCTGCCGGGCCGGACGGGTCGCGGGCGATCAGGAGCAGGGCGGCCAGGCGCAGCGGAGCGTCCGGCAGCGGCTGCAGGCCCATCGCGGCGGGGGAGCGGTGCCGCTTCCAGTCGCCGCCGTCGAGGAGGGCGACGGGCTTCCGGAACGGCAGCACCCGCCCGTCGCGGCGGACGGCGAGCGTCTCGTCGGTCACGTACCCGTACCGCCGAGCGGCGAGGCTCACGAGGGTCGACTTCCCGGCACCGGGCCGGCCGACGAACGCGACGACGCGGCCGTCGGTCAGGGCGACCGCGGAGGCGTGCACGCTGAGCAGCCGGCCCTCGCAGGCGTCGGCCGCCGCGAGGGTGAGCGCGGCGCCGATGTGCTCGGCGAGGGCGTCCTCGGTCGGCTGCGCGATCACTCCCGGCTCCCCGACCGGCTCGGTCAGCGACACCCGGTACTCGGAGCCCGGGCGATCGGCGTCGTCGTCCACGTCGTTCCACGACTCCTCCACCTCCGTCACGAAGCGGTCGGGGACGGTGTCGTCGAAGGTGAAGCGCACGCCGAGCCCGAAGGGGGCGCGGATCAGCCGGCGGGTCATGTCAGGTCCTGTCCGTCCGTCGGAGGTGGTCCCACGCGAGCGGAGCCGTGCGGGCGCCGCGGCGCAGCCGCCGCCACCAGCCGGCCGCCACGTCGATCCGGCGCGGGCCGATGGCGGGGTCGGCGGCACGCAGGGCGTGGGGGGCGGGGAAGACGGCGCGGGCGAGGAGCAGCGGCCGCTGCCGCCAGCCGGCCGCGCGCACGGCCTGCACCCACCCCGCGGAGGCGTGGGGCGAGCTCGCGTTGATCCGCCACGCCCGCAGCTCGGCCGCGGGCACCTCCCCGGCGCGCGCGCGGATGCCGAGCGCGTCGAGGAAGGGCTGCGCGGTCTGGACGGCGCCGAGCTCCTCCGCCGCCGCCCGGAGCGGAGCGTGCAGCTCCGCGCGGGCGGCCACCGCCTCGACGAGCAGGTCGTAGTCGGAGGGCCGCGTGAGGCGCGGGTCGGTGATCTGCCAGGCGTCGCGGAGCGCGTGCAGCGCCAGCACGAGCGCCGAGTCGGCGACGCTCGCGGTCGCGACCGGACGGCCGGCCAGCTCCACGATCCGGTGCCGGCTCCACAGCGCCTCGAAGGCGTCGCGCGGCGGCACGAGGAATCCCGGCCAGCGCCAGTGCACGTCGATGTCGACCGGCCACGCGGCGTGCCGGTAGGAGCGCGAGTGCTTGGCCGCGAGCGTCGGTCCGTCCGGCCAGGGCCGCTCGGTCCAGCCGTCGGCGGCCAGGAGGGCCAGGATCCGGGGCAGGTCGTCGGGGGCGACCAGCAGGTCGACGTCGCCGGAGGCGCGGGGCGGCCGGAGCCGGTCGGCGGCGGCGGTCGGTCCCTTGAGCACGAGTGCGCGCAGGCCCGCCGCGTCGGCCCGCCGGTGGACGAACGCCGACACCAGCGGCACGGCCTCGTCGGCCCAGAGAACGCCCACGAGCTCCATCCGGTCAGTATTCCAGCGCTCCTGCGGCCCGCGGAGCCCGGCCGGGGGCGGTGGAGCGGAGCGCTCGTCTCGGTGAGGATGGGCCCGCGGGCCGCGGGGGCGCCGCGCGGAGGCGGGCGGGGCGGCGGATGATCCACGGGGGAGCGGGCGGCGCCGGGCGGCCTCCGGTGGCGCTCGCGACCAACAACGGCGACATCGGCGGCGGCGAGGTGATGCTGCTGAGCATCGCGGAGGCGCTCGAGGCGCTCGAGGTCCCGGTCGTGGTCGTCGGCCCCTCGGAGCCGCGTGCGCTCGTCGTCGCCGCCCTCGCCGCCGGCCACCGGGTCGTCGAGCTCGAGGCCGTGGGCAGACCCGCCTGGATGCGCGCGCTGCGGCGCTGGGACGCCTCCTCCCGCGAGGGCGTGCTGTGGTGCAACGGTCTGGTGCCGGCCGTGGCGACGGCAGGGCGTCCGCGGCGGATCGTGCACCTGCACCAGCGCCCGTCCGGCCTGCAGCGGCTGCTCGCGCCCGTCGCCCGCCGCGGCGCCCTGGCGACCCTCGTCCCCTCCCGCTACCTGGCGGGGGTCGTCCCCGGGTCGACCGTGCTGCCGAACTGGAGCCGCCGCGTCGACCTGCCGGAGGCGTGGCCGCGGGAGGACGGGACGACCGTCCTCGGCTTCCTCGGGCGTCCCTCGCTCGCGAAGGGGGTGCGGGTCCTCACCGAGGCGCTGGCGCTGCTGGAGGCCGGGGAACCGGGCGCGTATCGCCTGGTGCTGGCGGGCGAGCCCCGGTTCGTGGCGGAGCGGGAGCGTCGCGAGGTGGAGGCGGCCCTCGCCCCGGTCGCCGCTCTGGTGGACCGGCCGGGGTGGATCCAGCCCGGCGACCTCTTCTCGCGGATCGACCTCCTGGTGGTGCCGTCGGTGCAGCCGGAGTCGTTCGGCCTGGTCGTGACGGAGGCGATGTCGGCCGGCGTCCCCGTGGTGGTGAGCGATGCCGGTGCGCTCCCCGAGGTCGTCGGCCCGTCGATCGACGCCACGTTCCGAGCCGGGGATCCGCGGGCTCTGGCCGAGCTGATCAGAGCCCGGAAGAAGAGAGGACTATCGGAGTCGCGGGAGAGTGATCGTGCCCGCTGGAACGATTCCTACTCCCCGTCCTCCGGGAAGTCGGCTATCGACGGACTTCTGGCGCGAATGGCACTCTCCGGTGATTCCTGATCCTCCCGCCACGGGATCGATCCGCTTTCCGGAGTATGCCGCCAGGAGCATCTCCTCATCTACTCAGAGAAGGACGACGATGACCCCCGAACCGGAAGTCCTGAGAGTGCTCGGACTGTTCCTCAAGCACCCGACCCTGCGCCTGGCTCCGGGCGAGCCCTTCGCCCGCGGGAGGCTGCCGTACCGGGCCGACCTCCTCCGGGACGACTCGACGCGGCTCCTCGTCCCCGGTCACGCGTCTCGGCCCGCGCACGTGAAGCTGCGCGACGTCGTGGAGCACCGCACGGGGCTGAACGTGGACACGCAGCTGCGCGCGCTCCGGGCGGTCCGCTCGGCCGACGCGGTGCTCTGCGTCCTCGAGCCGGAGGCGGGTCTCCCCGCCCTGCTCCGGCGCGCGCGGCTCGGGCCGTACGGCCGCACGCCGCTCGTGGTCCTCTCCTGCTGGTGGGCGGAGGAGCTGCTCACCGGCTCGCCGCAGCGGCGCCGACAGGTGGTCCGGCTGCTCCAGGGCGTGGACCGGATCATCGTGCTCAGCGAGAACCAGCGCGGGGTCTTCGCCCGCCACGGCGTCGACGAGCGGCGGATCGCACCGGTGCTCTTCGGGGTCGACTCCGACTACTACCGGCCCGTTCCGCCGCGTCCGAAGCGGTTCGAGGTGCTCGCCGTCGGTGTCGACCGCGGGCGCGACTTCGACTCGCTGGTCGCCGCCGCCGAGCGCCTGCCGCACCGGCGGTTCGACATCGTGACCACTCCTGCGCGGCGGCCGTCCCGGGCGCTGCCGGCCAACGTCGTCCTGCACGATCCCGTCCCGGTCGGCCGGCACCGCGACAACCTGCGCGACGCCGAGCTCGTCGTCGTCACCAGCCACGACCTCGCCTACCCGACGGGCCAGAGCGTCCTGCTGGAGGCCTCCGGCTGCGGGACCTGCACGGCGGTCACCGCGAGCGCCGCGATGACCGGCTACGTCCGCGACGGCGAGACGTCCTTCGCGCTGCCCCTGCACGACCCGGCGGGGATCGCGGCGGTGCTGGAGGCGGTGCTGAGCGACGACGGGAAGAGGGCCGAGGTCGCCCGCGCGGGCCGGGAGCGGGTGCTGGCCGAGCTGAACGCGCGGCACATGTGGGCGGGCGTCCGCGCGGTACTCCGCGACGCGGTCCGCGAGCGCGGCCGCGCCTGAGCGGCGGTCGGCCGGGGCCGCACCAGGCGAGCTCCGCCCCACCGGGAAGCGCCCGCCGACCGGGACCTGCGCGCCCCGGATCCGCGGATACGCGCCGGATCGGGTGGACGCGGGAGGCGCTACTCCGGCGGCAGAGCGCGGACGCGGGCGGACTGCTCCGCGAGCAGAGCGAGACCCGCGCCGACGACGACGAACGAGATCGGGGCGAAGAACACCTCGCCGAGCTGCGTCGCGCACAGCAGCACCAGGATGCTCGCCGCGCCGACCGCGTGCCCCGGGCGGCTCCCGGCCCCGGCGGCCGTGGTCGCGAAGCCGGCCACGAGCACGGTGCCGACGACGCCGACGAGCAGCACGACGCCGCCCTCGGCCATCAGCGCCAGGTAGGAGTTGTGGAAGAACCAGTCGATCCCGTCGACCCGCGCGGTCGCCTCGCCGAGCCCGGAGCCGGTCCACGGCGAGAGCGCCACCTTGTCGACCGAGGCGTCGAGGATGCGGGCGCGCAGGGCGTCGGAGCCGGCCCGCTCCACCCCGTAGCCGCCGGCCGTCGCCAGGTTCCGCTCGGCCCAGAGGAACAGCAGGACGAGGCCGCCGCCGAGGAGCGCGCGGAAGAGCAGGCGCAGGTACGGCGCCGCGACGAGCCACACGAGCGCGCAGGCGTAGGCCGCCATCGACGTGCGGGAGTCGGTGGCGACGACCGCGGCGGCCCCGAGCGCGAGCACGCCGACCCGCAGCCACAGCCGCGAGCTGAGCGCCGAGACCAGCAGCGCCGCCGCTCCGTAGACGAGACCGGCCACGTTCTTGTCCTGCAGGTAGCCGGTCAGGGCGCCCTGGTAGCTGTCCGGGGCGAGTCCCGCGACGAACAGCACGGCGTTCAGCGACAGCGCCGCGGCGAGTCCTTTGAGCCCCGAGACCACGTCGATCCGCCCGCTCGCGAGGAAGCCCGCGGCGAGCATGACGAGCGCGATGTTCGCCGCCCGGCGCAGGGCGTCGAGGCCGTCGAAGGACGAGCCGGCGAGGACGAAGGCGAGCAGGGCGAGGCACAGCCACGGGTACCAGGCGGCCCGTCCGAGACGGCGGGTGGGCCGCCGGAAGAGGCTGACGAGGACCAGGGCGGCCAGCGCCGTCTGGGCCAGCGGGACGCTCCCCGGGAGGAAGGGGGTGGGGAGCCGGTAGACCAGGAGGCCCATCAGGACGGCATCGAGTATCCGAGCGGAATGTGCTATCGGAAAGGCCTCGTGAACGAGCGGGGAACGCCTCTCGACGACGATCTCTCCCCCTGGCGCGGACATGTCGTCATCCTCGCAGAAAGGGCCTCCCGAGGGGTCGGGGACCGCCTAGGGAAAGGCGCTCCGCATTGCTAGCGTGACCGACACCTCAGCATCGTCGCGCGGCGCATGCGCGGCACGCAGAAAGGTGCGCAGTGACTGTCGTCGATCTCATCGCATTCATCCGGCGGAACTGGCGGACCCTCGTGGGCGCCGTGCTCGTCGGAGCTCTGGCGATGGCCGCCTTCTCGTTCCTCACTCCGAAGGTCTACGAGTCGAGCTCGGCCGGATTTGTGATCGCCGCGAGCGACGGCAGCTCGGCCGATGCGATCAGCGGGTCGCAGACCGCGGTGACCCGGGCGAACGCCTACCTGCCGCTGATCTCGAGCAGCGCCGTCTCCGAGCGGATCGAGGCCGACCCGGAGGCGAACCCCGGCGGAGAGGCCCTGAGCGGCCGCCTCACCGCGAGGGTCGCTCCGGGCAGCACCCTGATCGAGGTCACCGCCGCGGCCGGGACCGCGCAGAACGCCGCAGCCCTGGCCAACGGGGCGCTCGCGGCGCTGGCGGCCGTCATCACCGACATCGAGACGCAGTCCACCGCCGACCGCACACCGCAGATCACCGTCGTCCCGCTCGAGAACGCGGAGCCGCCCGCCGCCCCGACGAGCCCCGACTGGGTGCGGAACATCCTGCTCGGCGCCCTGGGCGGCCTGGTGCTCGGCTTCGGTCTCGCCTTCCTCCGCCGGGCCCTCGACATCCGCGTGCGGACCGTCGACGACCTCACCGAGCTCTTCGGCGTCGGCGTCCTCGGGCGCATCCCCAAGGCCGGACGCCCGGGCCGGACCGGCGGCCGCCGCGGCACCGACGCGCTCACCGCGGAGGCGTTCCGCTCGCTCCGGACGGGCCTGCGCTTCTCCAGCGTCGACGAGGAGACGCGCAGCGTCGTGATCACCAGCGCCAACCAGGCCGAGGGCAAGTCCACGATCGCCGCCGGACTGGCCCGCGTCACCGCGGAGTCCGGGCAGCGCACCCTCCTGGTCGACGCGGACCTCCGCCGGCCCTCCGTGGCGCGGATGCTGGACATCGACGGCGCCATCGGCCTCAGCGAGGTCCTCAGCCACCAGATCCCTGTGGACGACGCGATCCGCCCCACCGGTACCGCGGGCCTCTACGCCCTCCCGGCCGGGCACATCCCGCCGAACCCGTCCGAGATGCTCGGCTCCGAGGCGATGCGCGCCCTGGTCGCGCGCCTCTCGAAGGACTACTTCGTCATCATCGACGCGCCGCCCGTGCTGCCCGTCACCGACGCCTCCATCGTCGCGACCGTCGTCGACGGCGTCGTCTTCGTCGTCGCTTCGAACCAGACGCACCGGCCCGAGGTGGTCGCCGCCCGGCGGATCGTCCAGCAGGTCCGCGCCCGCGTGCTCGGCACCGTGCTCAACATGGTCACCGCCCGCGACGGCGACACCGGGTACTACTACTACGACCGCAAGAACGCGTACTACGCCGAGCCGCAGCCGGCGACGGGGCGCAAGCGCGCGGCGGCGGCACCGCGCCGGTCCGAGCTCGCCCCGGTGGAGTCGCGGGCCCTGCCTCCGCAGACGTCCCGCCGGGCGGCTCGATGAGCGGGCGCCTGCTCCTGCTCTGCCATGCGAACGTGGCCCGGTCGCCCTCGGCCGAGCTGATCGCGGCGCGCCTGCTCGGCGCCGGCTCCGACTGGCGGGTCGAGAGCGCGGGAACGCACGCGGAGGCCGGCCGCGGGATCGACCCCGAGCTCAGCGATGCGCTGCGGGCCCGCGGACTCTCCACGGCCGGGCACCGCGCGCGCCAGGCCGACGGCCGGATGCTCGCCGGCACCGATCCCGTGCTGGTGTTCGAGGCGGGCCAGCGGGAGTGGGTCACCCGCCACTTCCCGGCCGCCGCGCGCCGCACCACCACGGTCCGCCGGGCGGCGCGGCTGGCGGGAGCCGCCCCCGGCGTCCCGCTCCTGCGGCTGCTCGCCGACGACACCGCCCCCTACGGCGCCGAGGACGACTTCGCCGACCCGTTCGGGCGCGGACCGGACGTCGCCGCGGCGGCCGTCGAGGACATCGACGCCCTGCTCCGGGTGATCCTCCCCGCTCTCGGCGCTCTGCCCGTCGGCGCGGAGCCCCCGGCCGCCACCGTCCGGAGCACCCGCCGCTCGCTCCGCCGGGACCGCGCCGCCGAGACGGTCGCGAGGTGACCGCCGAGGGGGTGAGCGTCGTGATCCCGCACTACGGCGACCCCGCGCCCGCGCTCGCCCTCGTCGAGCGGCTCCGCAGCCAGGAGTCGCCCCCCGCCCTCGAGATCGTCGTCGTCGACGACGCCTCCCCGGTCCCGTTCCCGGCCGGGATCGACGGAGTGGAGGTCGTGCGGCGCGAGCGGAACGGCGGCTTCGGCGCCGCGGTGAACACGGGCGCCGCCCGGGCGCGCCACCCGCTGCTCCTGGTGCTCAACAGCGACCTCGTCGTCGGGCCCTCCTTCCTCCGCGACCTGCTCGAGGCGGGACGGCCGTGGCTGCCCGCGGTCGTCGCTCCGGACCTCGTCGACGCGGGCGGGGAGCGGCAGTGGGTCGGCCGGCGCTTCCCGCGGCCGCACCACTACGTCGTGGAGTGGCTCACTCCGCTCGCGCGCTGGCGACCGCGGCTGCACGCGGCCGTCGGCCACGACACCCGGTGCGCCCCGGGCGCGACGGTGCCGGTGGACTGGGTGGTGGGCGCCGTGATGCTGCTGCCGGTGGCCGAGTTCCGCGCGGTCGGCGGGTTCGACGAGTCCTTCCACATGAACTGCGAGGAGGTCGACCTCCAGCGCCGGCTGCGCGAGCGCGGCGTGCCCTCGGTCTTCGCCGGCTCCGTCGTCGCCGAGCACACGGGAGGCGGCTCCTCCGACCCCGCGCGCCGGCTGATCTGGCTGGTCGCCTCGCGCCTGCGCTACGCCCGCAAGTGGGGCGGGCGCCCCGCCGCCCTCGCCGCGGCCCTGCGCGCCGCCTCCGCCGTGAACCTCGCCGCCAACGCGGTGCGTGCCGCCGCCGGCAGCGACGTGCGCCCGCTGACCGTCCTCCGGCGCGAGCTCCGGCTCGTCGCCGCCGCCGAGGCGGCGTCCCGGTGAGCGGGCCCGTGCTCGTGGTGAGCCCGGTCTTCCACGGCTACTGGGAGGCGCTCGAATCGGCGCTGGCCCACCTGGGCGACGACGTGGTCGTCCACCGCTACGACGCCGCGACCGGGCTGGGCCACGTGCGCGACGCCCTCGGCCACCGGCTCCCCGGGGGCCGGCTCCGGCGCTCGTCCATGCGCGCCGAGACCGACCGCGCGATCGCGGCGCTGCGGGCCGTCCGGCCCCGTGCCGTCCTCGTGGTGAAGGGCGACTCCCTCGGCGACGCCTGGTGGGAGGAGATCGGCCGCGCCGGCGTCCCCGTGGTGCTCTGGCTCTACGACGAGCTCCGCAACATGGGGCACCCCGTCGACCGCCTGCGCTCCCTCGCCGGGGAGGCGGTGTCGATCGTCAGCTACTCCGCCGCCGACGTCGCCGAGCTCGCCCGCGCGGGGGTTCCGGCCGGGCACCTGCCCGACGCCTTCGACTCCCTCCTCTCCTTCCGCCCCCGCCCCTCCGCCGCGGTGACCTTCGTCGGCGCCCGCTACCCCGAGCGCGAGCGCGTGCTGCGGGAGCTCGCGGCCGGCGGGGTCGCGGTCGAGGCGTACGGGCGGCAGTGGTCGCGGCACCCCTGGGACGTGGCGCGCACCGGCCGCTGGCGCTCGGCCGGCGTCCCCGCCCGCCGCGACGTCCCGCGGGCGGGCTACTACGGAGTGATGGCCGGCTCGACCGCGACCCTGGCGCTGCACGGCGCGGGCCACGGCGGGCTCTCGATGCGCGCCTTCGAGGCGCCGGGCGTCGGGGCGCTGACCCTGATCGACCGCCCCGAGGTGGCGGAGTTCTACGAGGTGGGCAGCGAGGTGCTCGTCTTCGAGGAGCGGGACCAGCTCGTCGAGCACGTGCGGCGGGCGGGCGCGGACCCCTCCTGGGCGCGGCGCATCCGCGAGGCGGGCGCGCGCCGCACCGGCGCCGAGCACACCTTCGTGCACCGGATGCGGGAGGTGAGGGCCCTGTGGCGCTGACGCACCCGACCGACCTGGAGGCCTGGCGCCGCTGGCAGCGCGGCCGCGACCCGCTGCGCACCGCCCGGGCGGCGCTGCGGCGCTCCGAGCCGACCCGCCTGGTGCTGCACGTGCGCGGCGACCGGCCCGCCGTCCTGCTCGCGGTGGAGGCGTCGACGGCGAGCGCCCTCGCCTCGACCGCGGCCTCGCTCGCTCCTCTCGGCGGGGCTCCCGCGGCGGTCCTCGCTCCCTCCGGAGCCGGCGACGCGCTGTCCGGGCTGCTGCCGGGCCGCTGGAGGGCGCACCCGGTCGACCCGGAGGCGGACCCGCCCGCCGAGCTGCGGAGCCTCCGCGCCGTGATCGCCACCGGCCACTTCCTCGCGGCGGGAGCGGCCGCCCACCGCTGGTCCGGAATCCTCGGCGCCCGCTTCCTGGTCGTGCAGCACGGCCTGCTCACCCCCTCCGCCCCGCCGCTCCCGCCCGGAGCGACGCTGCTGGCGTTCTCAGAGGAGGACGCGACCTTCTGGACCTCCGGCCGCAGCGACGTGGAGACCGAGGTCGTCGGCAGCCAGCTGCTCTGGACCGCGTCGCGCCGCCCGCGCCCCGAGCGGCTCGAGGAGCGGCCCCTGTTCCTCGGCCAGCTGCACGGCGCGGAGCTGCCCCGGCGGACGGCCGCGGCCACCGCCTCCCGCTTCTGCCGCGAGGCGGGCGCCGACTACCGCCCCCACCCCGCCGAGGCCGACCGCCGCTCGCGCTGGCAGCACGCGCGGTGGGAGCGCCGCGGCATCCGGGTGCTCCGCGGCGGCGACCTCGCCGCGCAGGCCCGGCCGGTCGCCTCGATCTTCTCGACCGGGGTCCTCGAGGCCGCGGCCGCCGGGATCCCCGCGTGGGTCGTCTGCGAGGACCCGCCCGCCTGGGTGCTCGAGTTCTGGAGCCGGTACCGGCTCGCGCGCTGGGGCGGGCAGACGCCGACCGCGGCTCCGCCCGTCCCGTCCGTCGAGCCGGCCGTCGCCGTCGCCCGCCGGGCACTCGCCATCGCCGAAGGAGGCACCCCGTGACCGTTCTCTGCGTCATCCCCGTGCGCGGGGGCTCGAAGGGCGTCCCGCGCAAGAACGCCCGCCCCGTCGCGGGCCGCCCGCTGGTGGTCTGGAGCATCGAGCAGGCGCTCGCCGCCGGTCTCGACGTGCTCGTGTCGACCGACGACCCCGAGCTGGCCGCGATCGCGGAGGGGGCGGGAGCGGACGTGCCGTTCCTCCGGCCCGCCGAGCTGGCGCGCGACGAGACGGCGACCGAGCCCGTCGTGCTCCACGCGATCGAGCACCGGGCCGCGCTGGGGCGCCGCCCGGACGCGGTGATGCTCCTCCAGGCGACCTCGCCGATCCGGCTCCCGGGCACCCTCGCCCGCGCGCTCGAGCAGTTCGCCTCGACGGGGGTCGACTCGCTGGTGGGCGTCGTCCCGCAGACGCCGTTCCTCTGGCGGCTGCAGGAGGGCGCCTCCGTGCCGCAGTACGACGTCACGGCCCGGCCGCGGCGCCAGGACCTCGCCGAGGCCGACTTCTTCTACCGCGAGACCGGGTCCCTCTACCTCACCCGCACCGAGGTCTACGAGCGCGAGCGCAACCGGATCGGCGGCCGGGTCGGCCTGTTCGTCATGGACGAGGCGGAGGGCGGGGACATCGACACCGAGGCGGATCTCGCGGTGGTCGAGCAGACCCTCCTCGGCCTGTCGGCGGGAGGCGGCGCATGATCATCGACCGGCACCTCGCCCCGTTCATCGTCTTCGCCGAGGACCCGGTGCTCGCCGCGCTGGCCAAGATCAACGCGAACAAGCAGCGGATCGTCTTCTGCGTCGACGGGCACGGGATCCTCCGCGGGTCGGTGTCCGACGGCGACTTCCGCCGCTGGGTCATCGCGAACCCGACGGCCTCCCTCGACGTCCCGGCCCTCGCCGTCGCGAACACCGCCGTCCGCACGGCGGGAGCGGACGAGCCGGCCACCGCGATCGCCGCCCGGCTCGGCCGCGACGGGATCAGCCACCTCCCGCTCGTCGACGACCGCGGGCACCTCGTCGCGATCGCGGTCGAGGGCGATCGGGCGCTGCGGATCGGCCGCCACGAGGTGGGCGACGGCCACCCGGCCTTCCTGATCGCGGAGATCGGCAACAACCACAACGGCTCGGTCGATCTGGCGCGGCGGCTGGTCGACCTCGCGGTCGAGGCGGGAGCCGACGCGGTGAAGTTCCAGCTGCGCGACCTCGACTCTCTCTACCGGCGCGCCGGCGGGGCCACCGCGGGGGAGGACCTCGGCGCCCAGTACACGATCGACCTCCTGCGCCGCTTCTCGTTGCCCGCCGAGCCGCTCCTCCGGGTCTTCGACCACGCGGCCGAGGCCGGGATCGACGTCCTCTGCACCCCGTGGGACGCCCCGAGCGTGCAGGCGCTCGTCGACTACGGGATCCCGGGCCTCAAGATCGCCTCGGCGGACCTCACCAACCACGGGCTGATCGAGGACGCCGGCACCCGGGGACTGCCCCTGCTGCTCAGCACCGGGATGTCCCGCGAGTCCGAGATCCTCGAGTCGGTCGCGCTGCTGCGCTCGCTCGGCACCTCCTTCGCCCTGCTGCACACCCAGTCGACGTACCCGGCGCCCTACCGCGACCTCAACCTCGCCTACCTCGACCGGCTCGCCGAGATCGGCGGCGGCGTCGTCGGCTACTCCGGCCACGAGCGGGGCTGGCACGTCCCCGTCGCCGCGGTCGCCCGCGGGGCCCGCATCGTCGAGAAGCACTTCACGGTCGACCGGGGGATGGAGGGCAACGACCACACGGTATCCCTGCTCCCGGACGAGTTCCGCCGCATGGTCGGCGAGATCCGCGACATCGAGGACTCGCTCGGCACGCGCGACGCCCGATCGGTCTCGACGGGGGAGTCGATGAACCGCGTCTCGCTCGCGAAGTCGCTGGTCGCCTCCCGCGACCTCTCGATCGGGGACGTGGTGCGCGCCGCCGACGTCGTCGTCCGCAGCCCCGGCCGGGGCCTCCAGCCCAACGAGCTGCCGCAGCTGCTCGGCCGCGCGCTCCACCGCGACGTCGAGGAGGGCGGGTTCTTCTTCGCCGGCGACCTGCGCGAGAGCACGCCGTCCGGTCGGCCGTTCCGGTTCCGCCGCCCCTGGGGTCTGCCGGTGCGGTACCACGACCACGCGGCGCTCGCCGCGGAGTCGAACGCCGACTTCCTCGAGTTCCACTTCTCGTACCGCGACCTGGAGATCGAGCCGGACGACGTGTTCACCCGCCGCCTCGACTCCGGCTTCACCACCCACCTGCCGGACCTGTTCGCGGGCGACTTCCTCGTCGACCTCGCCTCCTTCGACGACGACGTGTGGGAGCGCTCGATCGCGGAGGTGCAGCGCACCGTCGAGACCACCCGGAGCCTCGCGCGCTGGTTCCGCCAGGAGGAGGACCCGATGATGGTCGTCACGATGGGCGGCTTCACCCGGCACGCGCACGTGGCTCCGGATCAGCGCGCTCCCCTCTACGAGCGCGTCGCCGACGCCCTCGAGCGGATCGACGCGAGCGGCGTCCGCGTGCTGGCGCAGACCCTCCCGCCCTACCCGTGGCTCATGGGCGGGCAGCAGTTCCACAACCTCTTCGTGGACCCGCGCGACACCGCCGAGTTCGCGGCCGCGACCGGCACGCCGCTCTGCCTCGACGCCTCGCACACCAAGCTCGCGGCGAACCACCTCGGGCTCGCCTTCTCGGAGGCGGTGGCGCTGCTCGCTCCGCTCAGCGCGCACCTGCACCTCGTCGATGCGACGGGTGTCGACGGCGAGGGGGTGCAGATCGGCGAGGGCGAGATCGACTGGCCGGACTTCGCGGCGTCGCTCGACGAGCTGGCGCCCGGGGTGCCGTTCATCCCCGAGATCTGGCAGGGGCACGTCAACAGCGGCGAGGGCTTCTGGACCGCGCTCGAGCGGCTGGAGGAGTGGCTGTGACCCCGCTCGCGCTCTGGGCGGTGCCGGTCGGCGAGTTCGGCGGGGTGGCCCGCCACGTCCTCGACGCCGCCCGGCACGGGATCCCCGGCCACCGGCTCGTCGTGCTCTGCCCGGAGGGAGCGCTCGCCGAGCGGCTGCGGGAGCAGGGCTCGGCCGTGACGACCGGGCGCTTCGGAGTGTCCGCCGGTGCCGCCGCCTCCGTGGCGACCCTGCGCGCGACCGCGGCGGCTCTCCGCCCGGCGGTCGTCCACTCCCACCTCGCCCACGCCGACCTCGTGACCGCGGCGACCCCGCTGCCCCGCGGGGTCCGCCGCGTCACGACGGAGCACGGCATCGCCGGGCCCGACGTCTACCACCGCACCGCCCTGCGGGCGCGGACGACCGCGGCGGCGCACCACGCGCGGCTGCGGTCCTTCGACGGCGCGATCGCCGTCTCGGAGGCCACCCGCCGCACCATGATCGAGAAGTGGCGGCCGAGCCTGCCGGTGCAGGTCGTGCTGAACGGCGTCGACGCCGCGCCCCGCGACCGCGAGCCGGGGGAGCCGGGCTCCCTCCGGGTCCTCTCGCTCGCGCGCCTGGCGCCGGAGAAGCGCCTGGACGCGCTGCTCGAGGCCTTCGCGGTGCTGCGCCGGCGCGTCCCCGGCGCCACGCTGACCGTCGCCGGCGAGGGACCGCTCGACGGCGCCCTGCGCGCCCGGGCCGAGCGGCTCGGCCTCGGCGACGCCGTGTCGTTCCCCGGCTTCGCCGATCCGGAGGCGGCGCTCGCCGCGGCGGACGTCGTCGCCCAGCTCTCGGTCTGGGAGAACTGCTCCTACACGCTGCTCGACGCGGCCGCCCGCGGGATCGGCGTGGTCGCCTCCGCGGTGGGCGGGAACCCCGAGATCGTCGAGCGGGACTCGCTGGTCGACGCCGACGACCCGGAGGCGGTGGCCGCGGCGCTGGAGCGGCAGGCGTCGAGGGCCGCGGCTCCTCGCGCCGTGCGGGACGTCGCCGCCATGTGCGGCGGGATCGCCGCCGTGTACGAGGGGGTGGCGGCGTGAGCGGCGGGTCCCTGCGGCCGGGGCTGCGCACCCTCCTCTCGCTGGCCGGCGCCGCCTCTCCGGGCTGGATCACCGCCGCCGTCGCGGGCTCCCTCGCGCTCGCGGTCCTCGACACCCTGGGCGTCGCCGCGATGGTGCCGCTCATGGCGCTGCTCACCGGGACCGACACCACCACGGGCGCGCTCGGCGTCCTCTCCGGCGTCCTCGGCTCGACGGACGTCCAGACCCTCCTCCCGATCATCGCCGGCTTCGTCGCGGTCGTCTTCGTGCTCAAGAGCGCCGGGACGATCGTCTTCCGGTGGTGGCTGCTCGGCCGCACCACGCGGATATCGGCCGACGCTGCGACGGAGCTGCTCCGGCGGTACGTCCTCGCGCCCTACGCCGTCCACCGCTCCCGGCGCCTCGCCGAGGTGTACCGAACCATCAACGACGCCAGCGCGCAGGCGGCCGGCGTGCTCCTCGGCGTGATCGGCATCGCCTCCGACCTGCTGGTGCTCGTCGCGATCGTGGCGATCCTGCTGGTCGCCTCGCCGGTCGCGACCCTGTTCGCGGCCGTCTTCTTCGCGGTGCTGCTCGGCGGCGTCCAGGCGCTCCTGCGGCGGCGGCAGGGCCGGATCGGCGAGGAGATGGCGGAGGCCGCGCTGGAGTCGTGGCAGTTCCTGCTCCCCTCGCTCGACGGGTTCCGCGAGGCGCGCCTGACCTCGAGCGCGGCGAGCCTGGTCGCCGGCTTCAGCGGGGCCAAGCGCCGCAGCGCCCAGGCTCTGCGCTCCCTCTCGCTCGTCTCGGAGCTGCCGAAGTACCTGCTCGAGATCGGCTTCGTCGTCGCCGTCGTGGGCGTCTCGGGGATCCTCGTCGCCACCGGCTCCGGCGCCGAGGCGCTCTCCGTCCTGGGCGTCTTCGCGGCCGCCTCCCTCCGCGCCCTGCCGACGCTCAACCGCGTCTCGGCCACGTTCGCGATCGTGCGCAGCGGGCAGGCGGGGCTGCGGATCGTCTCCGAGGCGGCCGAGGAGCTCGCCTCCGAGGGGGCGCACGACGAGACGCCCGGGCCGGGCGGCCGCTACTCCGGCGACATCGCGCTCGAGCACGTCACGTACCGCTACGCCGACTCCGACGTGGACGTGGTGCGGGACGTCTCGCTGGTGATCCAGCGGAACGCCACGACCGCCTTCGTCGGATCCAGCGGCGCCGGCAAGAGCACCCTCCTCGACCTGGTCCTCGGCCTGCTCCCGCCCACGAGCGGCCGGATCCTCTGCGGTGGGCGGCCGATCGACGAGGACCCGGCGGCCTGGTACGCGGGGCTCGGCGTGGTGCCGCAGGACGTGTTCCTCCTGGACGCGACGGTCGCCGCGAACGTCGCCTTCGGGGTGCCGGCGGCCGAGGTCGACCACGAGCGCGTGCGCGAGGTGCTGCGGACGGCGCAGCTCGAGGAGTTCGTCGGCGGGCTGCCGCAGGGTCTGGACACCCGCGTGGGCGAGCGCGGCGTCCGCCTCTCCGGCGGCCAGCGCCAGCGGCTCGGCCTCGCCCGGGCGCTGTACCGGCGCCCCTCCGTCCTCGTCCTCGACGAGGCGACGTCGGCGCTCGACAACCGCACGGAGCACGAGATCTCGCGGGCCGTCGCCGAGCTGCACGGCAGCATGACCGTCCTCGTGGTCGCCCACCGGCTCTCGACCGTGCGCGGCGCCGACCGGCTGCTCTTCCTCGACGGCGGCCGGATCGAGGGGGCCGGCACCTTCGAGGAGGTGCGGGCCGCGCACCCCGGCTTCGCCCAGCTCGTGGCGCTCGGAGAGCTCTCGTGAGCGGGGGAGGCCCGCGGTGGTGACGCTCGGCGACGTCCGCTCGACGCTGCTGGCGCCCCTCCGCCGACGGGGCACGACGGTGCTGCTGCCCGGCGAGTCGTTCGGGGTCGGGAACCTCGCCTACTTCTGGCTGCAGGCCCACGCCCGTCGGAGCCGCGGGGTGCCGACCGCGGTGCGCTCGACGCGGAGGACCGCGGAGTGGGCGGAGGTCTTCCCGCGGGTCGTCGAGGAGCTCGTGGTGCCCCCGGCGGGGATGTCGTTCTTCAGCCCCCGCGAGCTCGGGAGCGTCCACCAGGAGCTCGGCGTGGAGTTCACGACGGACGAGCTGGCGGACTTCGTCGCGACGATGCTGCTCCCGCCCGGCGGTCCCTTCACCGCTCTGGTGGCGGCGGCGCGACCGGAGGCGGACCTCACCGTGAACATCCGGCGCGGCGACTACTACAGCGTCCCGGCCTTCCGCGGCCGCTACTCCTTCGACGTGGTCGAGTACGTCGACGCGGCGCTCGCCCTGGCCCGCGAGCGGGAGCCCGTGCGCAGCGTCCTGATCGTGTCGGACGACCTCGACTGGTGCCGGGTGAAGCTGGCCCGCGTCCTCGAGGGCCTCGAGGTGCGCTTCCCGGGGGCGGGGACGCCGGTGCCGCAGCAGCTCGCCCTGCTGGCCGCGTCCCGCCGCCTGGTGCTGACGAACTCGACCTTCTCGTACTGGGGCGCGCATCTCGGCGACCACGTGCACGGCGGAGCCGACGTGATCGCGCCGTGGTTCCACAGCCGCGCGTGGAACGGAGGGGCGGCGACGCAGCTCGACCCTCGCTGGCGGGTGGTCCGCGACCTCCCCGGCGGCTGGGACGGCTGACGCGGAGAGTCGGAGTCCGGCGGCTGCGCGGGGCTCGCGGGTACCGGCGGGGGCTGTGGGCGGGCGGCTCCGGGGGCGCGACCGGGCATGGACGGCTGCGGGCAGGCGGATGTGCGAGGACGGCTCCGGGCTCGCGGCTCCGTGCTCTCGGCTCGGCTCTCGGCCGCGGGCTCTCGGCTCCGGGCTCGCGGCTCCGGGCCTCAGCGCAGGACGTGGCCCTCGACGTCGACGGGAGCCCGGGCGGTGAGGCGCTTCAGCCGCATCGCGGGGCGCTCGACCAGCAGCCAGCTCGCCCACGCGAGGGGGACCGTCGCTGCGACCGAGAGCGCGATGTACGCCCAGAGCGGCACGGCGGCTCCGGCTCCGACGATCGCCAGCGAGAGCAGCTGCTGCACGGGGAACGCGTAGATGTACATCCCGTAGGAGACGTCGTGGGTCGCGCCCACTCGACGCAGGGGGAGCCGGGCGCCGAGCGCGACCATCAGATAGGCGAGGGGGAGGCCGGCGAGCACGCGGTAGAGGCCGGCCGCGATCACGAGGACGAGCAGCACGGCGGCGGCAGCGGTGAGCGCGCCCGTCAGGGGGAGGCGGTCGCGGTACAGGTGCACGAGCGCGCCGGCGAGGAAGTACCCGACGAGCGTCACCGTCTGGTTGAGGGGCGCCGGGAACGGGACGAGGTCCGTCGCGAGCACCGCCGCGACGAGGGTGAGGCCCGCGAATCCCGCGACCACGAGGGGGCGCACCCAGCGCGCGGGCGCCAGGGAGACGAGCAGGCCGATCACGACGTAGCTGACGAACTCGTAGAACAGGCTCCAGAGCGAGCCGTTCCACGCGCCCGGGTAGGGCACGGAGCCGAGCATCCCCGCGATGCCGTACTCCCGGATGTAGAGGGCCGCATTGGCGACCACGAAGCGCACCGCCCCGGCCGCGCTGTACTCGCCGGCTCCGAGGAGGAGCGACGCGAGCGGTGCGGCGACGAACGCCACGACCAGGAGCGAGACGAGGAAGGCGGGATAGATGCGGAGGAAGCGCCGCCAGAGGAAGTCGACCAGCGATCGCGAGCGCAGCCGGCTCGCGGTGATCAGGAAGCCGGAGGTGGCGAAGAACCCGCCGACCGCCCAGGCGCCGAGGGTCGAGCCTCCGAACCCGGGGTCGTCGCCGTAGCCGCCGAGGGGGAAGGAGTGCGACACGATGACGAGGACCGCAAGCCCGAGCCGCAGGGCGTTGATGCTGTTCGACCGCGGGTCGAAGGCGGAGCCGATGGTCGGGCGCGGGCGCGTGCGCGGGTGTGGCGCGCGGGCGGGCGCGGCGGTGCGCCGGCCGTTCTCCTGGCGGGTCATGCGCACATCCTGCTGACCCCGGCCGCCGCCGTCGATCGGGCGTGGGACGCGCCGCGCTCCTCCCGGAGGGCCCGCGCGCCAGCAACGACGCGCGCTCCACCCCTGCGGCCCCGTCGCGGAGCTGACGCGGACTGACGTGCGGCCTGCGGCTGATCCCTCTCCGCCCCGTCGTCCCTCCGTCGCCCTCTCCCGCGAGACGCCGCTCCGGTACGCGACACGCGGGAGGGGGCGTACCGGAGCGGGCGTACCGGAGCGGCACCTCGTGGCAGGCGGTCGGGTCACGCCGGTCGGATCACGCCGGTCAGAGCAGCCCGTCCGTGAGGTTGTCCGGCGTGCCGAAGCGGTGGGCCGTGATCGACACGGCCTGCTCGCGGAGGAACGGCAGCAGCTCCAGCCGGCCCGCCTCGGTCGCCGGGCCGGCGTAGACCGCGAGGTCGGGGCGCCCGCCCGTCGCGGCCGTCACCGTCGCGGCGGACGCGCCCAGCAGGCGCACCCGTCCGGCGCCGTGCGCGCGCACCCGCGCCTCCCACGCCGCGTCGTCCTCGACCACGACGGCGCCGGCCGCCTCGTCGAGACCGGCGGCGAGCTGCGGAGGCAGCGCCGCGGCGCTCGAGACGACCACGCGTGCCTGCGCGGTCGCCGCCGCGACGGCCACCCGCATGAGCGAGCCCAGCGGCTCCCCGGCGGCCAGGCGCACCAGCACGGCGGAGTCGTAGGGCAGGCGGCGGAAGACGTTGCGCTCCGCCTCCAGCCCCGTCACGTCGCGAGGAGTGCCCGCGGCCCACGCCGCCGCGCAGCTGCGCGCCGTCCGCTCCACCGCGGCGTGCTCCTCCGCCGGGAGCTCCGCGCGCGACGCGGCGAGCAGGCGGGCGGCCGGTCCGACGACCGGAGCGGTCGCCTCCGACGGCGCCGCGGTCCACGAGCCCAGGCCGAGCAGGTAGTCCGGTCCGCCCGCCTTGGTGCCTGGGCCGACCGCCGACTTCTTCCAGCCGCCGAACGGCTGGCGCTGCACGATAGCCCCGGTGATCCCGCGGTTCACGTAGAGGTTGCCCGCCTCGATCCCGTCGAGCCAGGTGCCGATCTCCTCCGGGTCGAGCGCGTGCAGGCCCGAGGTGAGCCCGTAGTCGACCTCGTTGACGATCGCGATCGCCTCGTCGAGGGTCGCCGCCGTCATGATCCCGAGGATCGGCCCGAAGTACTCGGTGCGGTGGAACTCGGAGCCGCGGCGCACGCCGTCGCGGACGCCGGGGCTCCACAGGCGTCCGGAGTCGTCGAGGCTCCGCGGCTGCAGCAGCCAGGTCTGACCGGCGCCGAGCCCGGTCAGGCCGCGCAACAGCTTGCCCTCGGCGGGTTCGATCACCGGCCCCATCCGCGTCGCGGGATCGGTCGGGTAGCCGACCGTGAGGGAGGAGACCGCGTCGAGCAGCTGCGCGCGGAACCGCTTCGAGCGCGCGACGGAGCCCACCAGCACGACGAGCGAGGCGGCGGAGCACTTCTGGCCCGCGTGCCCGAAGGCGCTCGCCACCACGTCCTTCACCGCCAGGTCCAGGTCGGCCGAGGGGGTGACCACGATCGCGTTCTTGCCGCTCGTCTCGGCGAGCAGCGGGAGGTCGTTCCGGAAGGAGCGGAACAGCTCCGCCGTCTCGTAGGCGCCGGTGAGGATCACGCGGTCGACCTGCGGGGAGGCGATCAGGTCGCGCCCCAGCTCCTCCTCCGGCAGGCGGAGCAGGCGCAGGGCCTCGCGGGGCACGCCCGCCGCCCACAGCGCCTCCGCCACCACGGCGCCGCAGCGCGCAGCCGGACCGGCGGGCTTGAGCACCACGGCGGAGCCGGCCGCGAGCGCCGCGAGGACGCCGCCGGCCGGGATCGCGACCGGGAAGTTCCACGGCGGAGCGACCAGGGTCAGCGCGGCCGGGTGGAAGCGGGCGCCGTCGACCGCGTCGAGCTCGAGGGCGCGCTCGGCGTAGTAGTGGGCGAAGTCCACGGCCTCCGAGACCTCGGGGTCGCCCTGGTCGAGGGTCTTGCCGCCCTCGGCCGCCATGACCTCGAGCAGCTCGGCGCGGCGCGCCTCCAGCTCGTCGCCGGCGCGGTGCAGGATGCGGGCACGCTCCTCGGCCGGGACGTCGCTCCAGCCGCTGCCGCGGGCGCCGGAGAGCACCGACTCCAGCTCGTCGAGGGTGCCGATCGTGGCGGCCTCGATCGCGTCGGCGCCGGCCCGGGAGGAGGGGACGCGCGCGAGGATCGCCTGCGCCCACTCGCGGTTCGCGGCGACGGACGGGTCGGTGTCGGGGGTGCTGCGGAAGTCGCCCGGTCCCGGGCGGCCGCTCGCGGCGAACCGGTCGGGCACGCGGTGCGCCGGGGGGACGGCCCCGTCGAGGGCGGCGACGGAGGCGCGGAACCGCTCCTCCTCCCTCGCGAAGAGCGCCGGGTCGGCCTCGAGCTCGAAGACGGCCGACATGAAGTTCTGGCTCGACGCGCCCTCCTCCAGCCGGCGGATCAGGTAGGCGATCGCCACGTCGAACTCGGCCGGCGCGACGACCGGCGTGTAGAGCAGGAGCGAGCCGACCGTGCGGCGCACCGCCTCCGCCTGGCCCTGTGCCATGCCGAGGAGCATCTCGTACTCGATCCCCTCGCGGACGCCGCGGGCGCCGGCGAGCAGCCACGAGTACGCGACGTCGAAGAGGTTGTGCCCGGCGACGCCGACCCGCACGTTGCGGATCCGCTCCGGGTGCAGCGCGTAGTCGACGACGCGCTTGTAGTTCGTGTCGGAGTCCTGCTTGCTGCTCCAGGTCGCCAGCGGCCAGCCGTGGACCGAGGCCTCGACCTGCTCCATCGGCAGGTTCGCGCCCTTGACCAGGCGCACCTTGATGCCGGCGCCACCGCGGGCCCGGCGGGCGGCGCTCCACTCCTGCAGGCGGATCATCGCCGAGAGCGCGTCCGGCAGGTAGGCCTGCAGCACGATGCCGGCCTCGAGACCGAGGAACTCCGGTCGGTCGAGGATGCGGGTGAAGACCGCGATGGTGAGGTCGAGGTCCTTGTACTCCTCCATGTCGAGGTTGATGAACTTCTGCGGCGAGGACGCGGCGGCCCGGGCGAACAGCGGCGCCAGCTCCTCCACGATGTCGTCGACCGCGGCGTCGAAGGCCCACGGGTTGTGCGGGGCGGTGCTCGAGGAGACCTTGATCGAGACGTAGTCGACGTCGTCGCGGGCGAGGAGCCGGTGCGTCCCCTCCAGGCGGCGGTGGGCCTCCTCGCGGCCGAGGACGGCCTCGCCGAGCAGGTTCATGTTGAGCCGGACGCCGTCGCGGCGGATCGCGGCGATGGCCGGGCCCAGGCGCGAGTCGGTCGCGTCGATGATCAGGTGGCCGACCATCCGTCGCAGCACCCGGCGCGCGATCGGCACCACGACGTCCGGGAGGAGCGGCGCCATGACGCCGCCGAGGGCGACCGCGCCGCGCATCGGAGCAGGGAGGAAGGACGGCACGCCGCCCGCGATCGCCTTCAGCGCCGCCGCCGCGACGCGGGTGTCCTCGGGGCGGACGACGCCGTCGACGAAGCCGACCGTGAAGTCCAGGCCGGCCGGGTCCTTCAGCACGCCCGCCAGCTGCGCCCCGGAGGCGTCGATCGGGATCGCGGACGCCTCGCGCAGCCAGCGCCGCACCAGGGCGACGCTCTCGTCGACCAGGCGGGGATCGATCGAATCGGCGGACGGACCGTCGGCCGCGGGGCCGGTGGCGAGAGCGGGGCTGGCGAGATCCGTCATGGTGCGGTCCTTCTGCTCTGAGGTGGGTGCCTTCAGTATTCGACCGACTACCGTTGAGCAGAAGCGACCGTTCCTTACCGGTACCGGTCAGCTCAGCTGAACGATCGGAGGGACGCCGTGCTCGATGTCCGCCGCCTGGTCCTGCTCCGCGAGGTGGCCATCCGCGGCACTCTCGCCGCCGCGGCCGAGGCCCTCGCCTACAGTCCCTCCGCCGTCTCGCAGCAGCTCGCCGTGCTCGAGCGCGAGGCCGGCGTCGAGCTGCTGCGGAAGGCGGGCCGGCGCATGCAGCTCACACCCCAGGCCGAGATCCTGGTCGAGGCGGCCGGCGAGGTGATGGCCCTGCTCGAGCGGGCGGAGGCGGCGCTCGCGGCCTCGGGGGAGTCGGTGACCGGCCGGGTACGCGTCGCGGTGTTCCAGTCGGCCGCGCTCGCGCTCATGCCGGGTGCGCTCCGGGCCGTCGCCGACCGCTTCCCCGAGGTGCGTGTCGAGATGGTGCAGCGCGAGCCCGAGGGTGCGCTGCACGAGACGTCGTGGGCGCGGGAGTTCGACCTCGTCGTCGCCGAGCAGTACCCCGGCCACTCGACCTTCTGGCTGCCCGGACTGGTGCGCAGCGACCTGACGACCGACGCGATCCGCCTCGCCGTGAGCCGCGACTCCGCCGTGGTCGACCTCGCCTCGGCCCGCGACTCCGCCTGGGTGATGGAGCCGCGCGGCACCGCGAGCCGCCACTTCGCCGAGCAGACCTGCCGGGTCGCGGGCTTCGAGCCGGACGTCCGCTTCGAGACCGCCGACCTGCAGGCGCAGATCCGACTCGCC